>JBMNUW010000005.1:0-51262 GCA_050946475.1 Prevotella sp. | reverse complement strand
AAATAAATAAACAAGAAAGTAATTGCATTACAAATACATCAACATAAGATTGCAACTGCAGGCAAAATAATGTCTAATAAACTTACCGACAGAAAATTTGAACAGCAAGACATAACCCGTTATAGACAGTGGAACTGCGATTCGAAAAGGGTTAAGTCCTGACTATACAAGTAAAATCGAAGAAACAAAAAAATGGAAATAATATTTTTCTCTAAAATATCTCAGCTACGCTTAGCAAAATCAGCTGCAATAATTTGAGAATCAGACTATCACATTCCTTGAAGAGGAAAAGGCTTTGAAATGGGAAAGAAATTTATAAAAAAATAAATAACTTCCATTCGCAACTTCAACACCTTCTCCGTCGTCAAACAAAAGAAGTCGGACCAGACAGCATTAAATTAAAATGTCAAATTGACCGATAAAACAAGACACAACTCCTTATAACGAATAAAATGAAAACGATGAATTTGAAACATTACCTTGCCATTATTTCAGAGACAATTATCTTCTCTTTGCTGACCTTGCCTCTCGTATCCTGTAACATTCAGTCGGATCAAAAAAACAAGCGAGTGAAGGAGAGACTCCACGCACTACCCTTTGACCGGATAACCCTCAACGGAGTAGCAGACGTTATTTATACGCAAGACACAATATTCTCCGTAGAGGTGGAAGGTACGCGAAAAGGTGTCGGCCGAACGATAGTACGATGGGAAGGCAGCAAACTGGCACTCGACACAAAAGAGGTTAAAAAGCTTGGCAAGATTAACGGAGACGATGAAAATATTACGATATATGTTTCGTCGCCCGACTTGATTGGAATTGACAGCCGAGGAGTAGGCGACTTCCGTTCTGCCAGGCCAGTCAATAGCGACACGTTAGTTGTGATGCAAAAAGGTGTGGGAGACATCCATCTTGACAATCTCGTGTGTGACCGGCTACAAGTGACACTCACAGGTGTAGGAGACTTCTCCGCAAAAGGCGTTAATGCACAGCAGAGCGAACTGTTACTGAAAGGAGTAGGAGACATTCGCGTGCACTTCAAGCAAAGCGACAGGGTGGACGTCCGTTCAACTGGCATAGGCGATATCACCGTAAGTGGTAATATGCAAAAAGTTTTCAAGTCGGCAAACGGCATTGGCGATGTAGATGTAAGAGTCAGTCAATGATATCAAAACTGATAGCCTAGATTGAGATAGAAATTCACGTCTTTAGTTACGTTTGAATATCCTAGCGAAGCACCCAGCGGGCCCAATATTGTACGATAGAAATAAGACACCTCACACCCCCAGAAAAAACGTTTTTTCAACAGTTCGTCAGTCTGATTAGCATGAACGGCTGTAGCAGCAGAAAAGAGCAGGAAGTTGTTGGTAGTCAACTGTTCCTGCAGACGCAGTTGTGCTGCCAGGAAATGTCTGTCTGTAGTTTGTATGTGATGTGTTCCTGCAAAGGGCATTTGTTGCTCGATATAGTTACCAAACCACATGCCTCCGACGGCATTTCGCCGAATTGCCGGAATTTCCTTTCCAAAAAGCATCCGACCGTAAAGCAGAGGCTGGAGGGTAAGGCTAGAAGTCAATGGCAGAGATATTCGCCATCTGGCTGCCAATTCGCTGAAGCCACGATGACCGTTATATCCTGCAAAATTATCAGTGAAATATGCGTAACGGGCTACGAATACAGCACCGCGCCTGGGGAAGAAAGCGTCATTTTCCGAATTATAATGGAGCATGGCATGATAGCTGATAAAATGATTACTCTCTTCATCATCCTGTCCGTCGCCTAAAGTCTCGTTGTCAGCTTTAAGAAGTTGTTGAAAATCGTAATAGTCCCATCGAGCAGAGATGTCGAGTTCCATATTGCGAATGTTTAGTCCCAAAAGCGAGAGCGATGCCGTATGCTGGTTGTAAGTGGTGTTAAGGCTTTTCTTCCCTTCTTGATAGAAATCGATATCGTTGTGCCGGAAAGTATAGTTAAGTTTCCATTGGCTAAGTTGTCTGATACGACGAAAGACAGAAAGTCCTGTCATAATTCTCTTGCCCAAGCGAAGTGTTGCCTCAAAATCGAACGGTCGATTGGCCATCTGATACATTCCGTCGAGTTGAAGTGCAACCATTTCTTCAATATCGAACCTCACTCCGAGCGATGCTCTCAGCACGTCGTGCTCCTTGTTTTTCTCCTCGGGTGTCGGTGTGTAGTCGACTGGCAATCGTGATTCCGGCCGATAGGCTATAGGTGCAGGTCTGAAGTCGTCCGGGAGTCCAAGCTTCCTTTTCAACGCCATGAGTTCATCCCAGTGCTTCATGGCTTCATGTTCTCCACGTGCAATCAAGGTATCGATAGCCGCTTTTGTAAAACTTGCAGCATTATAACCTTGAGTGTTGATTCTCAATGCAATATCTGTTATAGCAAGATTGTCTTCATACTTATTCTTACAGTTAACATCTACAATTTGCCCTAAAATAGAAGTACCCTTGACTAGTTCATCGGCAGTTTTCGGTGGTCCTTGAACAGTGGCGCCGATGATGTATTTAGCACCCATCTCTCGAGCTATGTCAGCGGGATAGTTATTACGCAATCCACCGTCAACAAGCACCATGTCGCCTTTTCTGACGGGTGAAAAGACGCCTGGTATGGACATACTAGAACGCATGGCTTCGGATAGGACCCCATTATGAAAGTCATATTCAGTATTGTCCACGATGTTAGTAGCAACGCAGGCGAAAGGTATTGGTAATCGCGAGAAATCCATTGAGTCCGTATAACCATAGGTTAATTGACGAAAAAGCCTCATGAGATTTCTCCCTTCAATCACACCACCTTGTTCCCTTACGCTCTTTCCGCCCACAGTGAAACGCTTTGTGAGAATATATGTGTTAAGATGATTCCGCTCTCTCAGCGTCTGCGAATAATAGTCCCACTTGTCACTTAGCAAAAAGCTCCAGTCCTGTCGGCGTACAATTGAGTCGAGGGCCGCCGCATCCCAACCACAGGCATAAAGACCACCAATGAGACTACCCATTGACGTTCCTGTAATGATGTCTATCGGAATCCCGGCACGCTCGATCACCTTCAGAGCGCCGATATGAGCCATACCTTTTGCGCCACCGCCAGAGAGGACCACAGCTACTCGTGGACGCGTGATTGTGTCAGCTGCAGCTGCTCTTGCGGGAAAAATGATGACAAAACAGACAGCCAACAAGATAAATAGCAACCTAGAGAGTAAAGGTTTCAAAGTCATAGCCATTTTTTTAAAGTTTACGAGTGCAAAGTTAGAAATAAACTCAATAAAGCGGGCCTAGTTTTGAAAAAAACTCTAATTTCTTTTCCGATGTTGGATATTATATATAATTTTGTAGCAAAAAATACGACTTATTCAATATAAAATATGAAATTCGGAATAATAGCCGCAGGAGAAGGTTCACGTCTTGCCGCAGAGGGAGTAACAGTTCCAAAGCCCTTAGTTGAAGTGCGAGGAGAGAAGCTGGTTGATCGCCTTATTAGAATTTTTATGAATGAAGGCGCAGAGGAAATTGCCGTAATTTGTAACGACAGGACCAACATGGTAGAACGTCATTTGGCTGCCCTCCAACACAAGCAAATGGAGGGGCGTGCAGTGCCCCTGCGATATATCGTGAAGTCAACTCCGAGCAGTATGCATTCATTTTTCGAATTGAGTCCGCTTCTAGAAGGAGGGCCATTCGTCCTCACAACCGTAGATACCATCTTCCGTGAAGAAGAATTTCATGGCTATGTCGAAGCATTTCGCAAAAATCTGAGTGAAGGCTGGGACGGGCTAATGGGTGTGACAGACTATGTGGACGACGAAAAACCTCTTTACTTAGCCACAGACAATCAACAAACAATAACAGCCTTTCAAGACACTGACGAGCCCCATTGTCGATACATCTCAGGAGGCATCTACGGGCTGAACGTTTCAGCTATCGAGACACTACACAGATGCGTGGCGAGAGGAGAAAGCCGGATGAGAAATTTCCAAAGAGCCCTGTTGCGTGACGGACGCAAGCTGCAGGCTTTCGCTTTCTCTAAAGTGCTTGACATCGACCATGTTTCTGACATGGAAAAAGCATCAGCTTTTCTATCAGAAACTATGTAGAAACACTAGAGAATGGAATGCATAACTAGGCACAAGATAGCGACTTGTGAAAAAGGACATGAACAATAAAATCATTGCAGTAAGACGCGACGACCGATATTCTCCTAACTCAGTTGAAAAAGATCGAAGCATACTGCTTAATGCTGTAGAAAAATTGAGAAAAAGATTCCCACAGGCCTCCCTGAAGATAATCGATGAACGAGACTTGCCCGAATTTACTTCAGAAATCAAATACGAGGAGAACATAGCCTACGTAGTGCTCAGTATGGCTCGATCGGAGGATGCACTACAGGCTTTGAACTTGATGGAACAGAACGGAGCTCTCGTAGTGAATAGTGCGAAAGCTGTATCTCGCTGCCAACGTTCGGTGCTAGACCGGATAATGAGAAACAACAATGTGGCCATGCCGCCTCTTGAAGGAACAGACGGCTACTGGTTGAAACGAGGCGACGCCGCTGCCCAAGAACGAGGCGACGTAGTATTCTGCAGTGACACCAAGGCTCTGGAGGCAGCCAAGGAAAACTTCCGACGGCGAGGCATCACAAATTGGGTAACGAGTGCCCATGTCGTAGGCGATGTCGTGAAATTCTACGGAGTAGGGAACCGTTTTTTCCGTTACTTCTATCCAACGGACGACCACATCACCAAATTCGGTGATGAAATAAAGAACGGCGAGGCTCATCACTATTTCTTCAGTGAACAACACCTTTCCGACGAAGCACGGCGCTTGGCATCAATAGTTGGTCTGAATGTTTTCGGAGGTGATGCTGTGGTAAGGGCCGACGGCACAATTGCCATCATTGATTTCAACGACTGGCCCAGCTTCTCTCGTTGCTGTGAGGATGCAGCGGAGGCTATTGCTGCCGAGATAATGGAAAAATGGGAAACGTTTTCTGAGGGAGACACTTTTCCCAATGCGTAATTTTCATTTTCATAAAAAAAGAAAACAAAAAGAAATAAAAAGACAATTTGATTCATGGCAACATTTAAAGAACTGCTGAGAGCATCTTTTAAGTCCAACGATACGGAAGAGTGGCTTGACGTACATTTCACGCGCCCCATCGGACTAGTTTTTGCTCTGATGTGGAACAAGCTCGGAATACACCCCAACACCGTCACCATTCTTTCCATATTTTTGGGAGCTTCCGCTGGATGGATGTTCTATTACACAGACATTCGACACAATCTTGCCGGAGTGCTGTTGTTGATGTTTGCCAACTTCTGCGATTCAACCGACGGTCAATTGGCACGGCTAACGGGAAAGAAGACCTTACTCGGAAGAGTGCTAGACGGATTTTCGGGTGATGTTTGGTTTTTCTGCATCTATGTTGCCATCTCTCTTCGACTGCAGGGACAATATATACCAGGAACGGACATCAAGTGGGGCGTTTGGATTTGGGGTCTAGCCGCCATCTCCGGAATTCTCTGCCATTCGCCACAGAGCTCGCTGAGCGATTATTATCGACAAATACACCTCTTCTTCCTCCGCGGAAAAGATAATTCGGAATTGGACAACTACGTACAGCAACGAGCCATTTACGAAGAATTACCAAAGCGAGATGTATTAGGCAAGCTCTTCTATTATAACTATGCGAACTACTGCAAGAGTCAGGAACGACGCACACCGAGATTCCAGGAATTCTTCGCAACATGGAAGAAAATGCAGGCTAAATTCACGACTGAGGAATTGCAACCAGTGCGCAACGAATTTCTCAACGGCAGTCGACCTCTCATGCCTTTCACAAACATTCTCACGTTCAACGTGAGGGCAATCTGCCTCTACGTCACTTGTCTTCTAAACTGCCCCTGGATCTATTTTCTTTTCGAAATTGTAGTGCTCAACGCGCTCTACATTTACATGCACAAAAGACACGAGGCTCTATGTAGTTCCATGACCAGGCGACTGGAGAGAATGGATAGTGCCGCAAGAAAAAGCGAAGAAGATTGACTCATACGCATAACTTATAAATTAACAATATAAAAAACATTTTAATATAACTAAAGGTTGAATTTATGATAAAAGGCTATATATTCGATTACGGTGGCACTCTCGATACTGCCGGATGCCATTGGGGGAAGATGCTCTGGCATGCTTACCAGCGTCAGCAAATTCCCGTGAACGAACAGCAGTTTCGCAATGCTTATGTCTACGGCGAGCGAACCTTGGGCAACAACCCCATCATACAGAGTCACTACACATTCCACAAGACCTTAGACGTGAAGATTCGCCTGGAGATGGAAGAGCTATGCACCTCCGGTGCATGGGATGCCGACGAGAAAACGTTTGACCAATGTCACAAAGCAGTTTTAGAAGACCTCTATCATGAAGTACAGCGCATCACCGCACATAGTCGTGACGTACTGGAAGAGCTCCACAAACGTTATCCTATGGTTCTGGTCAGTAATTTCTACGGCAACATCTCCGTTGTGCTCCGAGAGTTCGGCTTGGACGGCTTCTTCTCTGACATTGTGGAATCTGCTGTAGTCGGCATCAGAAAGCCCAATCCGAGAATATTCGAACTTGGTGTAGAACGTCTCGGTCTGAAACCGGAAGAATGCGTGGTGGTGGGCGACAGTTTTTACAAAGACATCGAGCCTGCTCACAAAGCCGGTTGCCGGACAGTTTGGTTCAAGGGCGAAGGATGGATTGACCAGTCGTATGACGAAACCATTCCCGACAAGATCATCACGGACCTCTCTGAATTACTACGATAAACCAGAGTCTCCTGCAATGAGTTTCCTTCATAACGGGCGACGAAAATGCAAATTTCTCCAAGCCTTCTTCGAGGGTAACGCCTACTTCAAGAAGAAATTATCCCTCCCCGGGGAAATACCTTTCCTCCTATTTTTAAGGAAACGGATTCAGATTAATTTGTAACTTTCAAGATAAAAAGATTTTGAAAACATTCAGGTTTATTTCTCTCATCGTTCTTTTGGTCTTGACAACAATGGTCAAGGCCCAAATACGAGGCACCATCGTTGACGAGGCGACGGGAGACACCATTCTCTATCCCAGCGTTTCTTATCGAGGACAGCAACTGGCCGTGAGCGGAAATGCTCAAGGTGCCTATTCCATAGCACGTCATAACGGATGGCAACTTACCTTCTCTGCAGTGGGTTACAAATCGAAGACCGTGAAAATCACGGCCAACACCCCAGATGTCCTTAATGTCAAGCTTAAGCCCGACACAAAGCAACTAAGCGAAGTGGTTGTTAAGTCTAAGCGAAGCCGTTATTCTCGAAAGAATAATCCGGCCGTAGAACTCATGCGCCGCGTGATAGCTGCAAAGAAGAAGACCGACTTACACAACCATGACTATTTCCAATATGTGAAATATCAGAAGCTTACCTGTGCCGTCAACGACATCACTTCCGCCGAACTCGACTCCGGCTTCATAGGCAAGCGTCAATGGCTGCTAAACCAAGTGGAAACCTGTCCTTGGAACAACAAGCTTATTCTGCCGATAACTGTCGATGAAACTGTCACACAGCATATCTACCGGAAAGACCCAAAGAGCGAGAAAGATATCGTGCAGGGACAGACTTCCACTGGTGTAAATCAGTTGATTCAGACAGGAGACATTCTCAATGTGGCCCTGAAAGACGTCTTCACCGACGTAAACATATACGACGACCAAGTCCGGTTGCTCCAATATCCGTTTACTTCGCCCATCGGCAAGGATGCTATCGCATTCTATCGATTCTACATTGAGGACACAGTCTACGTGGATCAAGACTTATGCTATCATTTGCAGTTCATCCCCAATAACCAACAAGACTTCGGCTTTCGTGGTGAACTATACATTCTCGCAGACAGCACGTTACACGTCAAGCGTTGTAACCTCACTATTCCTAAACGGAGCGACGTTAACTTTGTAGACAACCTGCAGGTTCAACAAGAATATCGTCAGTTGCCTAACGGAGAATGGGCACTCACCGTAGACGACATGGTGGTTGAAATGTCTGTCGCAAAATTCCTCACCAAATTCATTGTAATCCGCACGACACGGCTGAGCGATTATGCTTTCGACGAGCTCCCCAAACAGCTTTTCAAGGGAAAAGCGAAGGTGAAACGTGAAGCTAACTCCATGATGCGTGATGAAGCCTTCTGGAACAAGTATCGAAGCGTAGAATTAACCAAGAGTGAAAGTTCCATGAATGCCTTTATCCATCGTATAGAACAGGTAAAAGGTTTCAAATATATCATATTCGGTGCAAAGGCCTTGATAGAGAATTATGTAGAAACAGGTGACGAAAACCATCCCAGCAAAGTGGATATCGGTCCTATCAACACCATGATTACAAAGAACTTCATCGACGGATTTCGTACGCGTATCAGTGCACAAACCACAGCCAACCTCAATAAGCACTGGTTTCTGAGCGGTTATCTGGCACATGGATGGGACTCTAAAAAAACCTACTATAAGGCGGAAGCCACCTATTCATTCAACAAGAAAGACTATTTGCCTCGCGAGTTCCCTAAGCGCACGCTGACTTTCACCTCTACCTACGACATCATGTCGCCCTCGGACAAGTATCTTCACACGGATAAGGATAATGTCTTCACTGCTTTCAAGTGGACCACCGTGGACAAGATGATGTTCTACAATCGTCAGCAACTTCAGTTTGAATATGAGCAAGAATGGGGATTAAAGACCACAATAGGACTGAAAACAGAAGAGAACGAAGCTGCCGGACGTCTCTTCTTCAACCCGCTGAATTCAGGCAAGACCTATACATTCGACAGTGATGTGGATGCAGGCTCGCTTTTGCATAATGGAAAGATTCGCACTACTGAGTGGTCTGTTCAACTGCAACTTGCCCCGGGACGCACATATATTAACACGAAACAACGTCGGACGCCAATCAACCTCGATGCACCTGTTTTCACCGTAGGACACACGATGGGAATAAAGTTCCTCGGAGGAGATTACAAATATAACCTCACGGAGGCAAGCATTTATAAACGGTTTTGGATGAACAGCTGGGGTAAAATTGATTTATTCGTTAAGGCAGGCGCTCAATGGAACAAGGTTCCATATCCACTCCTCATCATGCCTGCTGCCAACCTGAGTTATATCGTGGAAGATGAGACTTTCAATCTGATAAACAACATGGAATTTCTCAATGACAGATACGCCAGTTTGGATTTGAGTTGGGATCTCAACGGAAAAATCTTCAACCGAATTCCGCTGCTCAAGAAGCTGAAATGGAGAGAGTATCTAGGAGTGAAGTGCCTCTGGGGAAAACTTACTGACAAGAACAATCCTACATTGGAGCAAAATGCAGGCGATGCCATTCTTATGCAGTTCCCTGAGGGATGCTATGTAATGGACCCGCACCGTCCTTATGTAGAGTGGGTTGCTGGTATACACAACATCTTCAAAATATTACACATTGAATTTGTGCATCGCTGCAATTACACGTCACTGCCAACGAGCAAAAAGAACGGAATACGTTTCATGCTCCGTATGACATTCTAAGTAGCTTGCTAAAGTCTAATATGTATTCTATAAATAAAGGAAGCGTCGCCAACGACGCTTCCTCGTTTATAGAATATTCCTAAAACCTTGGGCAGTCAATGCACTGCATCGACAGACGTAATCGTCACTAAGGATTCAGCTCCAGAATAATCCACCGACACTTGAGGTGCGAATCATGGACTACACATATAGAACGTTCTGGCATATTCAAAAAGAACATCGTGAAATATAGATTTTAAGCAGGGAATTATCGTATATTATAATAGGAGAGAGTAATGGATATTATTTTAGCAGACAGACAGGAAATAACAAGAGCCGGACTACTGTACGTCATCAATCAGCGTAATGAGTCCGACGTGTGCAAGTATGTAGACGACAAAACCGAAATGATTGAGCAATTAAAACTCCATCCTGAAGGAGTCGTTGTGCTGGACTACACACTATTTGATATCAATGATGCCGAAGAGTTACTGATTTTAAGCCAAAGATTCTCCAAAGTTTCTTGGATTCTCTTCAGTGAAGATTTAAGCGTAGACTTCATCCGGCGAGTACTGGTTAGCAGTCAGCAATTCAGCATCGTCTTAAAAGATGCACCGTTGTCTGAAATCCGCGAGGCATTTGACAGTGTCAGCCGTCACCACCGTTTCATTTGTCAACATGCCACTGAATTGCTTATCTCTCCAGAACCAAAAGTTGAAGAGAAGGTGAATCTGACGAAGACCGAAACCGAGATTCTGAAAGACATTGCCTTGGGAATGACTACAAGGGAAATAGCTGAAAAGCGCTTTTCAAGTTTTCATACTGTCAACACACATCGCAAAAACATTTTTCGTAAATTAGGTGTCAATAATGTTCACGAAGCCACAAAGTATGCTCTCAGGGCTGGACTCGTGGATTCAGCAGAATATTACATCTGATAACCGAAAATAATTGTCAATACTTAATAACTGAATGCAGAGCTATAAGTCATCGTACACCTTACTTTATATAAGAAGGAAACTTTATATGTAAAAAGGAAGTCCATTTTGTATATAAACAAGAAGCTGTGTCAATATAGAATTTGACACAGCTTCTTGTTTTTCTATTCACCACACAATTTTTCCTTATTTAGCTTTCATCGTAAGTTTGCCATTTGGTTGGACAGTTATCCTCACTTGAAAACTACTGGGGCTATCTGGAATCACAAGAACGGCTACGTAACTGATTCCATCAGCATTTGCCTTGTCAAAGACGAGATCGCTGAGCACTGACTGCTCCAGGAAATCGGGAGGAACAATCTTGGCGAACTGTTTTTTTCGGAAATCGCCCGAAAAAAGTTTAGAAGCACCATGATAAACATTGAGATTCACAATGTTGTCATAGTAAATATTATCCACTTCCACGCCTTCATCGTTGTAGGTTGCCTTAAAAACCTTATAGGTAGTAGGATTCACCTGAACATAACAATGATAGCGCTCACTGCCAACTGTCACAACGGTATCGCGCTTGATAAGTTGGTTTTGGTTGAGCGGTGTAACAGTTTTGTGGTCGAAGAGAGCCGCATCGTCAGCATCATGACTGTTGACGAGCCTCACCTCATCTCCATTTGGATTGATGAAAATGAAGAGGTTGTGCGTGAGCTTCTTTATTGGATACTTCATCACATTCGAGCCGTGCAAAACCAAAGTGTCTTGTATAATTTGGAAATAGGCAGGCATACTTGTAGAGTCAGGATAATAAATGGTGTCGCCTTTAGCCTTAAAAGCGACATATTGCTCATCTTGATTGACCCAAACTCCTTGCAACGTCTGCTTAGCCGTACGGTCTTCTTCAATGACTGGCTTTGCCTTATCCTTAGAACCACAGGCTGAAATAAAGAGGCTCAAGGTTAGGAATATCCATAAGAAAGACTTCTTCATGTCCAGTAGTTTTAATTGAATAATAGCACTATAAGTGACTGTTATTCAAAAAGTTCAGCTTCTTTCAAAGAGCAAGCCTTTAAATCTTTCTCACTAGTAAGTACATCTTTCGGATCAATAGGCCATTGAATGTTAATGTCCTCATCGTTCCAGCGAATGCTGGCTTCGTGCGCAGGCGCATAAACATTGTCTACTTTGTAGGTGAAGATTGCTTCCTTCGAAAGAACGAGAAATCCATGGGCAAAGCCACGGGGGATGAAAAGCTGGCGCTTGTTATCTTCGGAAAGTTCCACCATAACATGTTTTCCGAAAGTAGGAGAGGATTTGCGAATATCCACTGCAACATCCACAACGCGTCCTTTTATCACTCTTACCAATTTGGCCTGAGAGAACTCACCCTTTTGATAGTGCAGTCCACGGAGCACGCCATAGGATGATTTCGACTCATTGTCCTGGATGAAATTTACGGGTCCCACATGTTTATCAAAGTCTTCTTTTTTCCATGCCTCGAAAAAATATCCTCTGGCATCCGGGAAAACCTTGGGCTCAATGACCCAAACACCTTTAATCTCAGTTTCTATGTATTTCATTTGTGCTATAATTAGCTAATTCAACGCAAAATTACATAATAATCCCGAGACAAGTTCATGAGGAATGAATTATTTTTATCTTTTTCAATTTTTATTGTGAAAAGCTTGTTAGGTTGAAAGAAAAACATTAAATTTGCAGTTGTGATTGAATTAGACAGACATATTGAAATCTTGCTTTTGGACAATGATTGCGTCATTGTTCCGGGTCTCGGTGGCTTTATGGCCCACCGTGAAGAAGCGCGTGTTGACAGCAGCGACAACACGTTTCTGCCGCCTTTGCGCACTGTCGGATTCAATCCGAAACTTACCCTTAACGACTCCCTCTTAGCGCAGTCATACGTAGAGGCTTACGACATCAGCTATCCTGATGCCGTGATGCGCATTGAAGATGAAGTTCGCGAATTACGCCAGCATCTTGACCGAGAAGGAAGCTATCACTTCAACGACTTGGGAGTGTTGACACTCAACAGCTATGGCAATCTTGAATTTGAGCCTTGCGAAGCAGGCATTCTCACGCCGAGCCTCTATGGTCTCTCCGGTTTTGAATTATTACCTCTTGCCGATTTATTAAAAAAAGACGAAGAAGAGAAAGTAGAATCCGAGACTGAACAACTTCCGTCAATAGTCGAGGAGGACATTCCTGACAACGATTTTGTGCGTCTCCGCAAAAGTTGGATTCGAAACATTGCCGTTGCCGTGGCTGCAATTCTCGCCTTTCTGCTCCTGCCCATGCGACTGGGTAACGACCGTCCCGGAACTGTCAAAGGTGGAATCGATACTCACCTTCTAATGCGAGTAATGCCTAAGGATGTGACACAGGGTGAAACTCATGTTAAACAAGCTGTCTTAGAAGCTTTCAAAAAGCAAGACCTGCAGAAATCCACTGAGAAGAAACAAGTTGTTCAGTCGGGTTACACCATCGTGTTGGCCAGTCGCATCTCATCAAGAAACGCAAATGACTTCGTTTCAAAACTGCATCGCTCAGGTTATTCCGACGCAAGAATCTACAAGGACAAGAAAGGCGTGAAAGTGATTTTCGGAAGCTATGCAACAAAGAAAGAAGCTCTCAGCACTCTCAACAAAATGAACGACAATAAGGAGTTCGCTGATGCCTGGACGATGAAATATTCCTTTGAGTAATGAAAAAAATAAGATGCCCGCAATGTGAAAATATCATCACATTCAACGAGAAAAAATATGATTCCGGAAAAACACTTGTTTTCTCCTGCCCGAAATGCGGGAAGCGATTCGGAATACGTCTAAAGCATGGGTCCGCATCCGACAAGCAAATTTCACAAGAAAAAGGAAAAGAAGAGGAAGAGAAAGCCACTCAAACAGATAATAATGAAAAACCGTATGTTGGAACTATTACGGTAATAGAAAACGTTTTTCATTACAAGCAGATTATTCCTTTACAGATGGGCGACAATGTCATAGGTCGATTCATGAAAGGCTCTAAAATCAACTGCCCCATTGAGACCAATGACCCCAGCATTGACATGACCCATTGCGTCATTAATGTCAGCTTAGACAAGAAAGGTAATTTGAAATATGTTCTCAGAGATGGTCCCAGCAATACGGGAACATTCGTAAATAATGAAATTTTGGGCGACCGTGAGCGTCGTGTCATTTCCGATGGAACGTTATTCACCATCGGAGCTACCTCCATTATTCTTAAGACGCATCCTGAAGAGGATTGAGAGGATTGAACGTCTGAATATTTTTAGGGCTTCACTCTTTTTTATAGAACATGCAAAGATTCATGGAAGAAGAGGTAATCTTTAACAAAAAGGTATTTAGAGGTGAATCTGAAACAAAAAATGACAGAAGGAGAGGCAATCTGACAGAAATGTAAATTTATCAGTCCTTTTTATTTCATTTGTTCTTGATTATAAAAGAAAATATGTAAATTTGCACTGTTTAATATTAAATAGGCAAATGAAACCAACAGCAATTTTGCTTCTGCATTGCCCTGATGAGCCTGGCATCATCTCGGAAATCACGAGGTTTATCACTGACAACAAGGGTAACATCGTCTACCTTGACCAGTATGTTGACCGTGAAGACGGAATGTTCTTTATGCGTTTGGAATGGGAACTGACAGATTTCTTGATTCCACGTTCAAAAATAAAGGATTATATTCAGACCCTGTATGCCAAGCGTTATCAAATGACGTTTAATCTGTATTTTAACGATGAAAAACCGAGAATGGCAATTTTTGTGAGCAAAATGAGCCATTGCCTCTACGACTTGCTGGCACGCTATAAGTCCGGTGAATTTGATGTGGAAATTCCCTGCATTATAAGCAACCATGAAGACTTAAGGGAAGTGGCCGAGCAGTTTAAAATTCCCTATTACGTCTGGTCTATAAAAAAAGACCACAGCAACAAGGCAGAGGTGGAGAAAGCCGAGATGGAGCTTCTGAAGAAGGAGAAAGTGACCTTCATCGTCTTGGCGCGTTACATGCAGATTATCAGCGACGAAATGATAAAAGCCTATCCTCATCACATCATCAATATTCACCATTCATTCCTCCCGGCTTTCGTCGGTGCACGTCCTTATCACCAGGCGTGGGAGAGAGGCGTGAAGATTATCGGCGCAACAAGTCATTATGTCACGGCAGAGCTTGATGCGGGGCCCATCATTGAACAAGATGTGATGCGCGTGTCGCACAAGGACACTCCTGAGACGCTCGTCACCAAGGGCAAGGACCTGGAGAAAATTGTGCTCTCGCGAGCTGTTTCAAAGCATATTGCCAGAAAGATATTGACATATCACAACAAAACCATCATTTTCAGTTGAACAAGCCTTTACGGTTTCTTCTCCATATTCTCTTCGATTATGAACGTAGCCATAGTAAAATATAACGCAGGCAACATCTACTCTGTAGTCAACGCCCTTCGTCGTCTTGGCATCACGCCGGAACTCACCGACGATGCTGAAAAACTTCAGTCTGCAGACCGAGTGCTCTTCCCGGGGCAGGGCAACGCCAAGACCACTATGGAATATCTCAAGGAGCATCACCTCGACCGTCTGATCTCCGAACTTCGTCAACCCGTCCTTGGCATTTGTGTAGGCCAGCAGCTTCTCTGCCGGCATTCCGAGGAAGGCGACACCGACTGCATAGGAATTTTCCCTGTTGATGTATTGAGATTTCGTCCCAGACAGCATGAAGAAAAAGTGCCTGCCATGGGATGGAATTCACTTCACCATTTGCAGACTCCTCTTTTCGACGGTTTGAAAGAGGGCGACTTCACCTATTTCGTTCATAGTTTCTATGTTCCTCGTTGTGAGCATACTATTGCCACCGCCAATTACATAGAAACATATTCTGCGGCATTGCACAAGGATAATTTCTGGGCCGTTCAGTTCCATCCCGAGAAAAGCGGCCGGGTGGGCGAGCAAATCCTGAGAAACTTCCTTGATGACAAAATTCTAACTCAAATCTCTGCCACATGCGTATAGAACTAATCCCTGCCATTGACATCATCGATGGAAAATGTGTTCGCTTGACGAAAGGCGACTATTCGATGAAAAAGGTTTACAATGAGGATCCCGTTGCCCAGGCTAAGGAATTTGAAAAGATGGGATTCTCCAGACTGCATGTCGTCGACCTTGACGGAGCCAAGTCGAAGCATGTGGTCAACATCGATGTTGCCCGTGCCATTGCCCAGAACACCCGATTGAAGATAGATTTCGGCGGCGGCATAAAAACCGAAGAAGATATTCAAAAGGTTTTCGATGCAGGAGTGGAAATGGTTACCGTAGGGAGCATTGCCGTGGCCCGGCCGGATTTGTTTCTCTCTTGGCTCGAAAAATATGGAGCCGGCCACTTGATTCTCGGAGCTGACGTTCGAGACGGAAAAATCAGCACCAACGGATGGCTGAAAGATTCGGACATAGAATTGCTGCCTTTCCTCAAGCGATATGTGGATGCCGGCGTGCGCAACGTCCTGTGCACGGACATTTCAAGAGATGGCACACTCCAGGGTCCGGCAATCGGTCTCTACAAAGAACTGATGACCGTTTATCCGCAACTGAATCTCATTGCCAGTGGCGGCGTCAGCGGAAACGAAGACATCGAAATGCTCGACAGGGCCGGAATCCCTGCCGTGGTTTTCGGAAAAGCTTATTACGAAGGCAAGATAAACATCCCCAGACTGATGGGAGATTCCATTACAGACAATAATAACGCGGGAGAAGAAAGATGAATGATTTGGCAAAACGCATTATTCCATGTCTTGACGTCAAGGATGGAGAGACCGTAAAAGGGGTTAATTTCGTCAACCTCCGCAGAGCCGGCGACCCCGTTGAACTGGGACATGCTTATAGTGATGCAGGGGCTGACGAGCTGGTGTTTCTTGACATCACTGCCAGTTTTGAAGGGCGAAAGACATTCACCGACATGGTGTCGAGAGTTGCCCGGGAAATCAACATTCCCTTCACCGTAGGCGGCGGCATCAACCAGTTGGAAGACGTTGAACGTCTGCTCTATGCCGGTGCCGACAAGGTGAGCATCAATTCTGCCGCCATCAGAACTCCGAATCTCATTGATGAAATTGCAGACAAATTTGGCTCACAGGTGTGCGTGTGCGCTATCGATGCCCGTGAGGACGAAGACGGCTGGCATTGTTATGTCAAAGGCGGAAGAGAGCGGACAAATCTTGAACTTTTCAGTTGGGCACGCGAGGTTGCAGACCGTGGAGCTGGCGAAATTCTGTTTACCAGCATGAACCACGACGGCACCAAGCATGGCTTTGCCAACGAAGCGCTTGCCCGTCTTGCCGATGAAGTTCCGATTCCCGTCATCGCCAGCGGCGGGGCAGGGACGATGGAACATTTCCGTGATGCTTTCATTGAAGGAAAAGCCGATGCTGCCTTGGCTGCCAGCGTGTTCCACTTTGGTGAAATCAACATTTCCGAACTGAAGAAATATCTGAAAAGCGAGGGCGTGAACGTCAGAATCTGAACGTTTGGGAACTATTTGAACCTGACCGTCAGAAAATAAAAGTCTGAAAGTGCCTTAACGCCGCGCATAAGAAACATGTCCTAAAAGGCGTTCATAAGAAACATGCCATGACGGCGTTCATAAGAAACATGTCCTAAAAGGCGTTCATAAGAAACATGCCATAAACGACATACTATAAAAGGAAACAACGTCAGAAAGACGCTTTGGAAAGACTTTAAAGAAAAAACGCTCTGGAGGAAAACTTCAAGGAGATAATTCAACAAGCAACTAAACATTGGAAGGAGTAGGACAGCAATGTCCAATAATAAGAGGACAGCAATGTCCAATAGTAATATATTCTACAAGATAAAAACGAAATGGAAATCGACTTCGATAAAATGAACGGACTGGTTCCTGCCATCATTCAGGATGCCACCACGAAAAATGTACTGATGCTCGGCTTCATGAACAAAGAAGCCTACGAAAAAACACTTTCCACGAAGAAGGTGACTTTCTGGAGTCGCACACGCCATTGTCTGTGGACCAAGGGCGAGACTTCCGGAAATTTCCTGAATCTGGTAAGCATCAAGGCTGATTGTGACAACGACACGCTCCTTGTAAGAGTGCATCCCGACGGCCCCACTTGCCACAAGGGAACCGACACCTGCTGGGGCGAGGACAACCAGCTGAACCCCATCCTTTTCCTTTCCGAGTTACAGGACTTCATCGACAAGCGCCATGAGGAAATGCCTGAGGGAAGTTACACCACGAGCCTTTTCCGGAAAGGAGTCAACAAGATGGCACAGAAAGTGGGAGAGGAAGCTGTAGAGACTGTTATCGAAGCCACCAACGGCACCAGGGAACAGCTCGTTTACGAAGGCTCCGACCTGCTCTATCACCTCATCGTGCTGCTCACCTCCAAGGGGCTGCGCATAGAAGACCTGGCTGCTGAACTGGCAAAACGGCACAATCCCGACTGGGACAAGAGCCGGAGGCTGGCCAAGAGCAAAATGTAAGGACAATGACCATAGAAAAAGTCGGCTAACGATTTTAATCGGCTAACTATAATAATTTATCGGCATGCTAATCAACTATGATAAGGTAAATGTTTACCAACAAGACACGCTCATTCTGAAGGAAGTGAATTTCCACGTGGATGAGGGTGAATTTGTGTATATAATAGGAAAAGTAGGCTCAGGCAAGAGCTCACTTCTCAAGACGCTCTATTGCGAGCTGGACCTCGACACGGAAGCAGAACAAACCGCTGAGGTACTGGGGCGCAATCTGTTGACACTGAAAAGAAAAGAGATTCCGGCACTCCGCAAGGAGATGGGCATCATCTTCCAGGACTTCCAGTTGCTCCACGACAGAGATGTCTACAAGAATCTGCGCTTCGTGCTGAAGGCCACAGGCTGGAAAGACAAAAACGAAATCGACGAGCGCATCAACGAAGTGCTTGCAGCCGTGGAGATGGAACAGAAAATCCACAGTATGCCCCACGAGCTTTCCGGCGGCGAACAGCAGCGCATTGCAATAGCCCGGGCATTGTTGAACCGTCCTAAAATCATCATCGCCGACGAGCCCACCGGCAACCTGGACCCCGAAACTGCCAACAACATCGTGCGACTGCTCAAGGAGATTACCACCAAGGGAACCGCAGTGGTGATGTCCACCCACAACATCCCGATGCTCGACCGTTTCCCTGGCATCGTTTATCGTTGCAAGGACGGAGAACTTGAAGAAGTAACCAAAGAATTTAACAAGCTGAATCTCGGAGAAGAGGAGGAAGATGCCTGAATTTCAGTCTCCCGAAAATTCAAACTAAAATAAACCAAGCTTATGAAGGTAATGAAATTTGGAGGAACTTCCGTAGGAAGTCCCGAGCGCATGAAGAATGTCGCTCAGTTGATTACAGAGTCCGGCGAACCCACTTTCGTAGTTCTGTCCGCCATGAGTGGCACCACCAACTCGCTGGTGGAAATCAGTGATTACCTATACAAGAAGAACCCCGAAGGTGCCAACGAGGTAATCAATCATCTGGAAGAGAAATACACGAAGCACGTGGAAGAACTTTATTCCACGGAGGAAGCCAAAAACAAGACGATGGATTTCCTTCATGAGGAATTTGATTTTCTGCGTTCCTTCACCAAAGACCTTTTCACCAGTTTCGAGGAAAAGACCATCGTGGCCCAGGGAGAAATCATCTCGACCAACATGATGGTAAACTATCTTCAGGAGCAGGGTGTGAAGGCGGTGCTCCTGTCTGCGCTCGACTTCATGAGAACGGACAAGAATTCGGAGCCCGACACACAATACATAAAGGAAAAGCTCAAGGGAGTGATGGAGGCCAACCAGGGCTATCAAATCTATCTCACCCAGGGATTTATCTGCCGCAACGCTTACGGGGAAATTGACAATCTGCAGCGCGGCGGTTCCGACTACACCGCCTCTCTCATCGGCGCATGCCTGCCTGCCGAAGAGATTCAGATCTGGACCGACATCGACGGAATGCACAACAACGACCCTCGAATTGTAGACCATACGGATGCCGTCAGACAGCTCAACTTCGAGGAAGCCGCCGAGCTGGCCTATTTCGGAGCCAAGATTCTCCATCCGACCTGCGTGCAGCCTGCAAAGTATGCAGGAATCCCCGTGAGACTGAAGAACACGATGGACCCAAGTGCTGAAGGCACCATCATCGACAACGTCATCGTGAAAGGCAAAATCAAGGCCGTGGCCGCTAAAGACCATATCACGGCCGTAAAAATCAAGTCCTCACGAATGCTGCTCGCCACAGGTTTCCTGCGCAAGGTGTTCGAAATCTTCGAGAGCTATCAAACGCCCATCGACATGATCGCCACCTCCGAAGTGGGCGTCTCCATGAGTATCGACAACGACGCTCATCTCAACGAAATCGTAGATGAACTGAAGAAATACGGCACGGTCACCGTCGACACGAACATGTGCATTATCTGTGTCGTGGGCGACCTCGACTGGAGCAACCTCGGATTCGAGACCATTGCCACCGATGCCATGAAGGACATCCCCGTCCGCATGATTAGTTACGGCGGCAGCAACTACAACATCTCCTTCCTCATCAAGGAGGCTGACAAGAAACGGGCACTGCAAAGTCTCTCCGACGTATTGTTCAACAACAAAGGCAGCAAATAGAAGTGCCGGCCCTCAACAAGGGCATGAAGAATAACGGGAGTGGGGAGGAAGTCTCCCCATTCCCTTGACTTAACAACACAAAACATGAAAGGAATTTTTCCTGTCGACAAGTTTGCCACCATGGAGACCCCGTTCTACTATTATGATGCGGACCTTCTCCGGCAGACCCTCGACACCATCAATAAAGAGGCCGGGCGCTATGACAACTTTGTGGTGCACTATGCCATCAAGGCCAATGCCAACCCCAAGATACTCAACATCATCAGTCAGGCGGGACTGGGAGCCGACTGCGTGAGCGGAGGCGAAATCCGAGCCGCCCTCAATGCGCATTTCCCGGCTTCCAGGATTGTCTTTGCCGGAGTGGGGAAGAGCGACTGGGAAATCAACCTTGGGCTCGACGCCGGCATTTTCTGCTTCAACGTGGAGAGCGTGCCCGAACTGGAGGTCATCAATGAGCTGGCAGCCGCCAAAGGCAAGGTGGCTCAAGTGTGCTTCCGAATCAATCCCAACGTGGGAGCCCACACGCATGCCAACATCACCACGGGCCTCGCCGAGAACAAGTTTGGAATTGCCATGTCCGATATGCTGCCCGTCATTGAAGAAGCCCGGAAAATGCCCAACATCAAGTTTCTCGGCCTGCATTTTCACATTGGCAGTCAGATACTTGACATGGGAGACTTCCAGGCTCTCTGCAATCGAATCAACGACTTGCAACGCCTGCTTGACAGCCACCACATCCGCGTGGAGAACATCAACGTGGGAGGCGGACTGGGCGTCAGCTATGACAGGCCCAACCGCGAGCCTGTTCCCAATTTCAAGGACTATTTCGCCACCTACGCCCGTCATCTCAAGCTGCGGCCCGGTCAGAAGCTCCACTTCGAGTTGGGACGTGCAGTCGTGGCACAGATGGGCTCGCTCATCACGCGGACGCTCTATGTGAAACAGGGCACTGCCAAGCAGTTTGCCATCGTGGACGCAGGAATGACCGACCTCATACGGCCGGCTCTCTATCAGGCCTATCACAAGATAGAAAACATATCGAGCGAGGAAGCTCCGGAAACCTACGACGTCGTAGGCCCCATCTGCGAGTCGAGCGACGTCTTCGCCAAGGCCATCGACTTGAACAAGACCCGTCGCGGAGATTTCATCGCCATCCGGTCTGCAGGAGCCTACGGTGAAATCATGGCAAGCCAGTACAACTGCCGGAAGCTGCCGCAAGGCTACCTGTCAACAGAACTCGATTCACCGAATCTGTAGGAAGAGGGCAGGCACGCGTCGCTGACAGTTGACGCGGGCAAGTTCAGCCAAGGACAACTGAAACGTCGGCCGGTCGGAAGAATCCGTGAAAATCACGGCCCGATGCACCAGAAGTCGTTGGTCAAAATTCGCCCGATGTATTGTTCCACAAGCAAATAGAAGAATTTTCATCCATGAGTATCTTTGAATTAGACTCCATAACGATACTTCTCTCTGCAATACTCTTATTCTTGACGTTGCTTTCCGCCGTCCTCAATCCCTTTCTAAGGTTCAAGCGACGTCCGGATACTTCGAACGAAGCCACGGCAGAAGACGATGCCGCCACAGACGCTGACGCCAAGCTGCCGCCGCTCTCCATCATCATTGCTCCCCACGACCAGGCAGAGAGCCTGGAGCGCAACCTTCCGGAACTACTTTCGCAAGACTATCCCTCCGGCTATGTGGTCATCGTGGTGCGCGAGGTGAGCGACCGCAACACCGACGACGTATTGAAGCGAGTGAAAGAGCAATATGAGGCTCATGCAGACAACCGTCCACACGATGCCACCCTCTACGTCACCTCCATTCAGGATTCCTCACGGTTCATGAGCCGCAGAAAACTGGCCATTACGTTGGGCATCAAGGCAGCCAAGACGGAGTGGGTGCTGCTCACAGAGGCGTTTTCAAGACCTGCTTCCGACCAGTGGCTCAAGCAGATGGCAAGGACCATCGACGACGATTGCAACCTCGTCGTGGGCTACACTGCCTACGACGACAATGCCTCGGCTTTCATGCGTTTTGAGCGGCTTTATCGTGAAGCCTATCTCATGAGAGAGGACGACAATGCCACTGCCTACCACACGCTCAGCACCTGTCTGATGCTCCGCAAGAGCGAGTTCATGGAGGGCGACGGCTATCTGGGCAACTTGCAATTCATCCACGGAGAATTTGACTTCATCGTCAACAAATACGCACGGCCCGATTCCACCCGGCTGCAACTCTCGCCCGACGCATGGATGACGGAGGAAACGCCCTCGCACAAGACCTGGCTCAACCGCCATATCTTCTATCAGGAAACGCGCCGGCACCTCTCCAGGAGCCTGTCTCACCGCGCCTTCGTCCTGCTCGATCATCTCTTCCTCCACCTGTCCTTCTTGTCGGCTGCGGCTGCCGCCGTCTACTCGGCTCTCACCGCCCGGTGGCTGCTGCTCGCCTTCGCCTTGGTGATGCTCATTGCAGGATGGGTTGTCCGCACCTCCATCGGCCGTCGGGCCATGCGCTGCTTCGGCGTCCGCGTGGGCGCACTTTCCTACGTCCCCTTCGAGTTGAGCCTCGCATGGCGCTATGCAGGTTATTTCGTCCGCCACGCCATGGCGAGCAAACTGGAATTCACCACGCACAAGCAATAATCGCACAGACAATGACCTTGTGTCAATGACCGCAAAAACTATGACCACACGACAATGACCAGAATACTACTCTACAACGCCTTGGGCAACCATCTCTCCGAAGCTTACGAAGAGTTCGTCTCCATGCTGGCCGACCAGTTGCGCCTTCATTATGAAGTGACGGTGGCTTCCTCCATGCACGATGTCCCGCTCAAGGAGTTGTCCTCGTTCAGCATCGTCCATATTCTGGGCTGCTGGAAAAGTTCGGCAGCCAGTCTCCTGCTCAAGGCCGACGAGAGAAATGTGCTGTCGGTCTTCTCGCCGCTGGGCGGCTTGCAGCCCTGGCGCATCAAGCGTCACTCCGGCATCTTCTCCGTCTCGCGGAAAAGGCAGATGACCCAAAGGGCATCGGCAGTGCACCTCTGCGGAAAGCTCGAACGGAAAACCTTCGAACAGTTGGGTTGGAACCGGCGGACGGCAACCATCAAGAATCCCGTCTTCACCGGAGAGATAACTCCCGGAGAAATGGCAGCGCAGATGATGGCGCTCTATCGGAAAGTCGTCGACAGCAACGCCCGAAGGGTGCTCTCCGCCGAGGCCCGGACAATTCTGGGGGCACTGCTGCAAGTCGGCGTGGACGACTTCGTGCTGAGAGACAAGAAACATTGCGATGAAGTGAAGAAGGAGGCACAGCAACTAACCGGGGAAGACTGGCGCATGATTTGCATCTACGCTTTCGACGAAATGGTGGGCGACGAGCTGCGGCTGGGTCTCAATCGACTTCACCTGGAGCCTCCGCTGGTGGACGTGGGCAGCCTCGACCGCTTCACCTCGAAAAGCCGTTATCCCGAAGGACCGCTCAAGAGCGACGCCCTCATGTCGCACAACATCCTGATGAAAGGAAAGCTCCACGACTATGTCAGCGAGGACGAGGTGAACGAACTGAAGCTCTGCGTGCAGATGGCCAACCTGCGCTATGAGGCGGAGCGCCACAGGGCACCCCTGCGTCATCTGCTCGACATCTATTGCACACTCAGATTCTGCGACACGGACGAAGTGAGAGTCGTGGAAATCCTCAAGATGGTGAATCTCGACAATTTCGCCGCCCGTCTGATGGCTGTCCTGCAAAAGGTGCTGGGACTGACGGAAGGATTCATGCCCCTGAACCCGAAAGACGATTCGCATGCCGGCCGGCTCCTGCGAATTCTCACCAAGCTCCCGGAATGAAGTCCCGGCGCTTGGTCCGGAATTTGGGGCACTGCGCCCCGTTCGGAAGAAGTCTGACATCCGGCTCGGAAATTTTTCCGGCGTCGGATATATGAAAGAACGACAAATGGCGTTCTATAGCATATCGGCACAATCGACCAACCTAACATATCATCACTATGACGAACAACATTTACAACATCCAGAAGGACATGCGCTATCTGCAGCTTCTGTCACACTCGTTCCCCACAGTGGCCGACGCCAGCACGGAAATCATCAACCTGCAGGCCATTCTCAACCTGCCCAAGGGCACAGAGCATTTCCTGGCAGACATCCACGGAGAATACGAGGCTTTCCAGCACGTGCTCAAGAATGCCTCGGGCAACATCAAGCGCAAGGTGAACGAGCTCTTCGGCAACACGCTGAGAGAGAACGAGAAGCGAGAGCTGTGCACCCTCATCTATTATCCCGAACAGAAACTGGAGCTCGTGAAGGCCGCCGAGAAAGACCTCGACGACTGGTATCACATCACGCTCCACCACCTCGTGGCAGTCTGCCGTGAGGTGTCAAGCAAATATACGCGCTCAAAAGTTCGCAAGTCGCTGCCCGCCGACTTCTCCTACATCATTCAGGAACTGCTCCACGAACGCACCGAAGACACCGACAAGACGGCATACGTCAACGTCATCATCGACACCATCATCTCCACCGGACGTGCCGACGACTTCATCACCGCACTGGCAAAGGTCATTCAGCGGCTTGCCATCGACCAGCTTCACGTGCTGGGCGACATCTATGACCGCGGACCGGGCGCCCACAAGATTATCGACATCCTGGAACACTATCACCAGTGGGACATCACATGGGGCAACCACGACATCATCTGGATGGGAGCCGCCGCCTGCAACGACGCCTGCATCTGCAACGTCATCCGCCTCTCCCTGCGCTATGCCAACCTCTCCACCATCGAGGAAGGCTATGGCATCAACCTCGTGCCGCTGGCCACCTTCGCCATGGACACCTACAAGGACGACCCCTGCGAGGAATTCAAGCCCAGGCTCACCGGAGGCGCGGCATCCATCGACGACCGGACCGAGCGACTGACGGCTCAGATGCACAAAGCCATCGCCATCATACAGTTCAAGCTCGAAGCGCAGCTCTACGAAAAACACCCCGAATGGAAAATGCAAGACCGGGAGCTCTTCCGGAACATCGACTACGAGAAAGGCACCATACAGCTCAACGGAAAGAACTATCCGCTCACGAGCTGCAACTTTCCCACCATCGACCCGAAGAACCCCAACGCGCTAACCACGGAAGAGGCTTCGCTCATGGAAAAACTGCACCACAGCTTCGAAGTCAGCGAAAAACTGCACAAGCACATTCGCATCCTGCTCGCCCACGGCTGCATGTACAACGTGTGCAACAACAACCTGCTCTTCCACGCCTCCATCCCCCTCAACGAAGACGGCACCCTCAAGAAAGTCACCATCTCGCCCGGACGCAGCTATGCGGGAAGGGAACTCATGCACGCAGTGGGAATGACCATCCGAGCCGCCTTCCAAAACGACTCGTCGCCCGTTGAAAAGGAGTATGCCACCGACTATTTCCTCTATCTGTGGTGCGGTCCCGACAGCCCCCTCTTCGACAAGGCCAAGATGGCAACCTTCGAACGATATTTCATCAAGGAGAAGGAAACCCACACCGAGGAAAAGGGCAACTACTACAAGCTCAGGGAAAAGGAGGAAATCTGCGACTACATCCTCGACACCTTCGGAGTGACGGGACCCAACCGACACATCATCAACGGACACGTGCCCGTTCACGTCAGCAGCGGTGAAAACCCCATCAAGGCAAACGGAAAGCTCATGGTCATCGACGGAGGATTCTCGCAGGCTTACCACAAGGAAACGGGCATCGCCGGATACACGCTGGTCTATCACAGCCGCGGATTCCAGCTGGTGCAGCACGAGCCCTTCACGAGCACCGAGGACGCCATCATACGCGGAACCGACATCAAGTCGACCACGCAGATCGTGGAGATGTCAACCCACAGAATGAGAGTGGCAGACACCGACAAGGGAAAGGAGCTTCAACAGCAGATCGAGGACCTGGAAGAACTGCTCTTCGCCTATCGACACGGATTCATCAGCGAGGGCACCCCGAAAAAGAAATAAGCGGCAAGGGGCAAGAATATTCGACAGGGCGACACCCGGAAGAAATAATGAAAAATTAACCTCAGAGACGGAAGTTTTCCGCAGATAATTATTATCTTTGCCAAAACTCTAATTTACAACTTAAATAACAATGGAAAACAACAAGGAACTTATCGCCCGGTGCGAGGCAAAGGCCAGGGAATGGCTCTCGTGGAAACTCGACGACAAAACGCGTCGCGAAGTGCAGGAAATGCTCGACAATCCCGACAAGACGCAGCTCATCGACGCCTTCTACAAGGACCTCGAGTTCGGAACCGGAGGCCTGCGCGGAGTAATGGGCGCCGGCACCAACCGAATGAACATCTACATCGTCGGCATGGCCACGCAGGGCTTCGCCAACTATCTCAAGAAGAACTTCAAGGACCGCAAGGAAATCAGCGTGGTGGTCTGCCACGACTGCCGCAACAATAGCCGCCTCTTCGCCGAGACCGTGGCAAACATCTTCTCGGCCAACGGCATCAAGGCTTACATCTTCGACGACCTGCGCCCGACGCCCGAGTGCTCCTTCGCCATCCGCTATCTCAAGGCACAGGCAGGCGTCAACATCACGGCAAGCCACAATCCCCGCGAATACAACGGTTACAAGGCTTACTGGGAGGACGGTGCACAGGTGCTGGCTCCCCACGACAAGGGCATCATCGACGAGGTGAACCGCGTGTCGATAAAAGACGTGAAGACAGAACCGGACAAGAACCTGATTCAGATAATCGGCGAGGACATCGACGAGCCTTACCTCCGTCAGATTCGCACCATCTCCATCGACCCCGAGGTCATCAAGCGTCAGCACGACCTCAAGATTGTCTATACGCCGCTCCACGGTGCCGGACGCGTGTTGATTCCGCGCTCGCTGGCTTACTGGGGCTTCGACAACGTGCACTGTGTGCCCGAGCAGATGATTAAGGACGGCAACTTCCCCACCGTGGACCGTCCCAATCCCGAGTTCGCCGAGGCACTGACCCTCGGACTGCGCGACGCCAAGAAGCTCGATGCCGACATCCTCATGGCTTCCGACCCCGATGCCGACCGTGTGGGCATGGCATGCAAGAACGACAAGGGCGAATGGGTGCTCATCAACGGCAACCAGACCTGCCTGCTCTTCCTCTGGTACATCATCACCAACCGCAAGGCAACGGGCAAGCTCAAGCCCACCGACTTCATCGTGAAGACCATCGTCACCACCGAGGTAATCCGCAAGATTGCCGAGAAGCAGCACATCGAAATGCGCGACTGCTACACAGGCTTCAAGTGGATTGCCCGCGAAATCCGGCTCTCCGAGGGCAAGCAGCAGTACATCGGCGGCGGCGAGGAAAGCTACGGCTTCCTGGCTGAGGACTTCGTACGCGACAAGGACGCCGTTTCCGCCTGCTCGCTGCTGGCTGAAATCTGCGCCTACGCCAAGGACAAGGGCCTCACGCTCTACGACATCCTGATGAACATCTACAAGGAATACGGATTCTCCAAGGAGACCACCATCAACGTGGAGCGGCCGGGCAAGAGCGGAGCCGAGGAAATTCAGCGCATGATGAACGACTTCCGCGCCAATCCCCCCAAGGAGCTCGGCGGTTCCAAGGTGGTGCTCTGGAAGGACTACAAGACGCTGGAGGCAACCCATGCCGACGGTTCGAAGACAAAGATTGTCATGCCCGAGCCCAGCAACGTGCTCCAGTGGTTCTGCGACGACGACACAAAGGTGAGCGTACGTCCCTCCGGCACCGAGCCCAAGATTAAGTTCTACATCGAAGTGAAGGACAACATGACGGACGCCTCACAATACGAAGCACTCAACAAGAAGGGCGCCGAAAAGGTGGAAGCCATCAAGAAGAGCCTGAAGCTATAAAGACCTCGGACGAAATTCATCTAAAACACAAAAAATCCACGCATCATGTGATGCGTGGATTTTTGTTTTTTGGAACCGTCAGCCTTTCACCCCCGGCGTTGTCCATCCGCCTTGCAGTTTTGCTCTTGTCAGCTTGTTGCAGAGCATCGGTTTGTCCGCTTACATCAGGATTTCGTTTTCGCCCGTCTACATGCAACTCGTTAGCCGAGCGTCGGTAATCTATCGTGCGAATACGCCCGAAAGGGCGATACCTCAGTAACCGAGCACATGTCCTCTATGCTTCCATGTGCTCGGATAAAGAACCTCTCCTAAGAACCGCGCCTGAAAAGGCGCTACCTCAATATCCTGTCTGCCTCGCTTGAACTATGCACATAATTATGAATTCAACTTACTCATGTAGATAATTGCAGAGTTGCCACTACTCTTCAATTCCTCAGTTATCGGAAGACAGAAATATGCTGGCAGCCAACCGGATGGCCAAAACGTATCGATGCCATTCGGGACGGGGCCGGCACCAGGCCGGCAACCCTGCAATTGTTATCGGTGCGGACGATTATATTTACCGTGTGGAGATTATTTCACCATGCGGACAATTATATTTATCGTGTGGAGATTATTTCACCGTGCGGACAATTTTCACCACCTTAGCCGAATTATAAATTACTAAAGAGCTAAAATCTTGGTATAGCAAGACATATCTAATTATGAATTATGAATTTGCTCTCGTGAATTATGCATTATGCATTATGAATTATGCATTAACCTTTCGTAGTATCTCAGTTTGCCCTTCATTTTGTCGGGATGGAGCAGGAGGAGCATTTCGCGCAGCAGATAGTCGGGGCGGAAGGCTATTTCTTCGAAATAGGGCACGAGTGAACTGCGACACTCATAGATGTTGCCTGTGGAGAAAGCCTTCAACTCACGATAGCCGAAATACTCGTCGAGCAGGCGCTCGCGGTCCAGGAGTTCGTTGCCCTCCACCTTGAATGCCCATACGTCACTCTGTCCCGCCTTGTCGATGATTTGCTCGGCGGTGAGGGGCAGACTGCCCGCATGACGGTCGTCGGAGAAAGCATAACTGCCGTTGGCATCGCGAATGATGGTGGCGATGGTGCTTCGGCCTCCGGGAGTGTACCATGTGGAGCCCGTCTTGCGCTCCGTGAGGATGCTCCGTCCACGAGGCATGGCTGCCGCCTTGCGCTTCAGGGCGAGATAATTGTGCTCGACCACGGCAAAGAGGCTGTCCGCACGACGCTCGCAGCCGAAGAGCATGCCGTAGAATTTCATCCATTCGGCACGGGCCAGTGGAGCCGGTTCCATATAGTCGGCAAGTTCGACGATGGGAATGCCGGTCTTTGCCAAGGCGCCGTGACCGCTGCTGCCCTCGAAGGGCGAAAGCAGAAGGGCGTCGCAGCCGGCATCAATGATTTGCTCGACATCGGGCGACATCGACGAGCCGAAATCGCGCAACCGTCCGTCACTCAACCTTCGCCGGACGTCGGGAATGACGATATACTGCCGGTCGGTGACACCAGCCATTCTGTCCGCTGCCCCGAGATATTCCATCAGTTGGCAATGGGGCGAGGCGAACACGGCAGCCCTGCGCAGCGGCACCCTCACCACGACGCCCTGCGGCAGATGCTGGTCGGTGACAGAGCGGGACGTCGACTTGCTTCCATTCGACGGAATGTCTCTGTCTGACGGAATGTCCCTGTCCGACACGAGCAGGTAAGTGGCAAGTGTTCTGTCCTTGTGCCACGGGTCTGCCACACGCACTTCGGTGTAGTCGCGATGGCGCACGATGGTGAGCAGCGTGGCGTATTTCAGCCGGAGCGTGTCGCCCGGTGCCGATTGCGCGCTGCTGCTTCTCCCGCAAGCAACGGACAAAAACAAGACCGCCGCCAGCAGTCCTCCCAGAAGAAGGGTGCCGGCAGCGGTGTGTGATGATAACTTCCGTGTCATTGACTTTCTGTTTATCTCATTATCTCACGACGATGGTTCCGGGGTTCAAGCCCACGCCATATTCATGGAGCAGTTCTCCGTCAGAGGAATAGCGGAAGACGAAACCAGGATTGGTCCAGTTGGTCAGACCCACCAGGACGTCGCCCGTCTCCGAGTCGACGGCAATCTGATAAGGCAGTCCGTTCATGGGAGCCTCTATGAACTGTGCCGTCTCCTTCGTGGTCAGGTCGTAGGTGAGGTAAGTCATCTCGAAAGAAGAATAGTCGGTGTTTGCCAGATAGAGCTTTCCGTTGCCGACGGCCATGACGGATGCCTGGATGCCGAGGCTGGTCACCTGGTCGTCGTCGTCAATCTGCTGCACGTCGCTACTCTCGTCGGAATAGTTGCCCCATGTGTTGACATAGATGCCGTCGGAAGTATTGACGATGATATTCGGATTGGAGCCCACAGTGATGTCCTTCACCTTTTCGAGTCCGTCGCGCTTCAACTTTATCACGTTGGTGTGAGGGCTGTAGGCGGCATCGCATGAGTTGCAGACATAGAGATATCCGTTGCGCTCGGCAATTCCCTCGAGAAGGTCGCCGATGACCTCGGTGCTGTCGGTGAGCTTTCTCTGTTTCTCGGAGATTTCGTAGACCCTGCCGTTGTACGACGTGACGTACACGTTGTCGTCGCTTTCCACGAGGCACCTTGGCTGATACACGGTCACCTTGCCGACCACCTCGGCTGTATTGGCATTCACCATCCACACGAGGTTCTCGTCGGTGGCCGTCACATAGAGGATGTCGTCGTCAATGAGACCGTCGTTGAGGGTTCCTCCTGCCGAAAAGCCGTTCGCGCTGGCAAAGACGCCGTTCACCACACTGTCGCCCGAGGTGGAAATCCAGTCGATGGTGCCGTTCACCTTGCCGCTGTAATTGCCCTCGTTGATTACGTAGGCTCCCTCGCCGGCAAGATTGAGTTTGCCATAGCTGACCTCCTGGTCATCGTCATCGGAACAGGCCGCGAAAGACAGGACTGCGGCGGCGGCAAAAATGTAAGATAGATACTTCTTCATAAATGGAATTTATTGATTTTATTGATATGTCTTGAGAAATAAGATTTGCGGACAACAGTCGTCTTGAAATTCGCTGACGATGCCTTGAAAAATCGCAGACGACAAGTTCTGATTTGTTGAGACGGGTCGTTTGGAATCCGCGGACCGGAATTGAGCGAATTTACAATTCAACCGCCACGGAGACTCTCCAGCTTCTGCCCGGCATGGGATAATTTGCCACCAGTTGATATTGTTTGTCGCCCAGATTGCGAAGCGCCGCCTTGAGGGTGAACTTGCATCTGCTGATTTCCAGCCGCCTCCATAGCGAAAGGTCCCACTCGCCATAGCCCGCAAGACGGCTGCCCTCCACATGTGAATTGGTGGCCCAGCGCGAACTGCATCCGTCGAAGGAGACCACGACATTGACCCAGGGATTGGTCCACGTAACCGAGGAAGCGAAGGTGTGCCGCGGAACGTAGGCTATCTGCTTGCCGTAATCGGAGCTTTGCCCGTCGCTGCGGTCCACCACGCGCTGGAGCGAATAGTTGGCTGTGCATTCTATCCGATGCCTGGTTCCCAGTCGGCAGGAGGCATCGGCTGTGAGGTCGAGTCCCGTGGAGCGGGTCTTGTCGAGATTGGTCATTCTCCACACGAACATATTGTAGGGGATGGCCACAATCTTGTCTTCCACACGAGCCAGATAGGCGTCGGCAGTGACTTGCATCCGGAAAGGACCTCGGCGAGCGCCGCTGTCATAGGTCACGCCCACGTTCCATTGCGAAGTCTTCTCCGGCAGGAGCGTAGTGCTGCCCATGTGACGGTAATAGAGTTCGTTGAAAGTAGGCTCCCGGAAGATGCTCTTCCAGAAGGCCCTCACATAGAGATTCTCCGAGGAAAAGGGCTTCCACGAGAGACTCAGCGAGGGCGACCACTGATGATGATTGCCAGCCGACGCCTCGCCCTCAGCCACCTTGTTGATGTAGTTGCTCTGGAGCAGTCTTGCAATGGCCACTACACTTCCGAGCTGCAGTTTCACGGTTGCCATCTGCAGAATCGTGTGGCGCGAGGGATGATTGCTGATGGGCGACTGGCCCGGCGTCTGCCGTACGGAGAGACTCAGATTGCTGTTGAGGTTGGCGAAAGCGTAGTCGGCGGCATAGTTGGCAGAGAGCCATGACAGCGGGGTGAAGAGCAGGGCAGCGGAAGCATACCACTCACGTTGCCAATAGCTCTCGTCGAGCACGCCGCCCGATGCCACGTCGCGTCGGTAGGCAGAGGAAGCCCAGTTGAACTTGCCGTTCAACTGGAGATTGAACATGGGGGAGAGAGCCGACCGGAATTGCGTCTGTGCAAACGCCGTCTGCTCGCGAAGTCGCTCGTTGTCGTTGTTCTGAGTGAAGAGATGCACGATGCCGGGCAACTGCCGCAGGTTGTTGTCATAGTACACCTTCATGGTCCATTCGTCCGCAGCTCTCCATCTGTATCTCATGTTCGCCTCTGCGTGTCCTCCGTTGAGCTTCGAGTTCTGCCGCTTTTCGCGGTGGGTGAGGATGCCGTTGTAGAGGGTGAAAGGATAGTTGTTCTTAGAGTGCTGGAATTCTCCCATCAGATTGAGATTCAGCCTGTCGTTCACCTTTGTTCCGACGAAAAGCGAGGGATTGACTGTCTGCCATGACGCCAGCGTGGTCCGCAGTCTAAGGGTGAGGGGACGGTCGGAATAAAGTGTGCTGAGTCTGAGCGTTGCCGCCGACGCCGCACTCCTTGCCGGCAGGAAGATGTCGTCGCCGTCGCCGATGACAAGGGCAAGAGCACCGATGTTGTCGAGCCCGAACTTGCCCAGGTCGATGGCTCCCGTCTGAGTGTCGGTCAGTGCAATGCCGTCGTAGACCACTCCTGTGTGCTTGCTTCCGATGCCTCTCACGGAGACCGTCTTCATGCCGCCTGCCCCGCCATAATCGCGCACGGTGATGCCGGAGAGATGCTTGAGGGCATCGGTCAGCGTCTGTATGCCTTGATGGAGCATGCGGTCGGAGCTAAAGCCCTGCACGGGAGTGGAAGCTGCCACATTGTTCAGCGAGCCACGAGCCGTCACCTCCACGTCGCTCAATGACACGGAGTCGGTCTGCGCCTTTGCCGCCTGGCACGACAAGAGGACGCCGGTAAAAAGAATCAGCATCTTTCGCATTCTTCCTCGAGAAATAGAAATAGAAGTCAGCGGCTCGGCAGGTCTTCTGACTTACGGCTCCAGACAAGCGTCTTCCCGTCTCCGATTGTACGGCAGACAGTGACTTTCTGCTTGTCCACAACGCCGCTCACAGCAGCGGGACTGTCCGGGACTTGCACCCGAGTTCCCTATTAATCTCCCATGACGGAGAACCGAAACCGATGCAAAGTTAAGTATTTTTTATCATTTCAGGCAACAAACGGGATATTTTCTTTGTCGGCGACTCGTTTTTGCCTCAATCCTCAAGAGCGGCGCATGGGCATCTTCATTTCCATTGAGAATCATCATTCCACTGGGCATCCTCATTTTTAGGTAAAGTGGAAACCATCATTTTTAGGTATTGTGCGAATGGAAGCAAGAACGTAATTTTGCAAGCGGGAAATGAATCCCGACAACATGAACAAAACCACAAACGAAATGAAAACAGGAATAATTTACGGCTCGTCGACAGGTATTTGCGAGTCTATTGCAGAAAAGCTGGCAACCAGGCTGAACGCCGACGTCATCAACGTGAGCGACCTGGACGAAGATTTCATCAACAGTCACGACAACCTGCTGCTGGGCACCTCGACGTGGGGAGCCGGCGAGATGCAGGACGACTGGTTCGACGGAGTGAAAGTGCTCAAGAGCGCGGGACTGAACGGCAAGACAGTGGCTGTATTCGGTTGCGGCGACAGCGAGAGTTACAGCGACACTTTTTGCGGCGGCATGGCCGAGCTCTATCACGCCGCAGAGGATGCCGGCGCCACGATGGTGGGCCACGTCTCCACGAAGGGCTACACCTTCGACGATTCGGAGGCGGCGTCCGACGGTGAATGGCTGGGACTGGCTCTCGACGAGGTAAATGAGGATGACAAGACCGACGAGCGCATAGACAGCTGGCTGGCAGCCATCAAGCCTTCGCTGAAATAAAGAGCGCTGACAGCCGAGAATGAAAATCGGTTTATACGCTATGTGAACCGAGGAACGGCGAGCAATCGGTTTTTTACACGATGTAAACCGAAGGAGAGCGAATAATCGGTTTTATGCCGTATAACCCGAGAGAAAATTTGGTTTAACACATATAATCTGAAAGACAATGAAACGGACGAACACTATGCCAGGAGAGATGAAAGTGCTGCTAAATCACATCTATGAATATGAAAAGGGAGTGAGGCAGATGGTGCTCTACACCTTCAACGGAAAGTATCGACAGTTTGTCGTGGACAGACTGGAGCGCCTTGGCATTGACTATCTCATCCGACCAGTGGGCAACGGCAATCTGAACCTCTTCTTCGGAAAGAAGCCTTGCATAGCCGCCATCCGACTGATGGTGACCCGTCCGCTCTCGCAGCTCAATCCCGAAGAGGACTTCATTCTCGGCGCTCTCCTGGGTTATGACATCACACTGGAATGCGAGCGCTACTGTCAGCGGAAAGAGTGCGCCTGCGAACGATGCCTCAACGCACAATGAGTGACATCACCGCATCCCGACGAATTATCCGTTGAATAAAGACTCAGCAGGATTCGTTGAAAAGATTCAGCTGAATTAGACTCCGACTTATTTTACGTCGACTATAATCTCGATTCAGTCCGACCGCGATTCTGACAAAAGGATTCCTTTCATATAAGGTACTTTTGACATTTCTCCGGTCGGGCTTATCTTTTTTTTATCCTTCCTTGGCTTTCCAAAATTGCCATCTCTTTTCACGGCGGCCGGTGAAGGCAGTGCCCTGCGGGCAAGTGCTCTCTCAATCTTCCGGTCCCCGGGCAAGCATCCGCCGACTGCCTGTCAAAAGGAACTCATAAGGCAACGGTAAAATATTTCAGAGAAAATCATGATGCAAAAGGAATTTTTTATGTAAGTTTGCATAAAAGGACAAAAGCGCAGAATCATGATTATTAAACTTTATGAGAAAAACAACGACCAGCGCACGCTCGACCAGATAGTGGAGAGGCTTCGCGACGGAGCCGTCATCATCTATCCCACCGACACCTGCTATGCCATTGGCTGCAGTTGTCAAAAGGAACGTGCCGTGGAGAGAATCTGCAAATTGAAGAACGTGGACCCTCAGAAACATTATTTATCGATAGTGTGTCCCGACCTCCGACATATCAGCGAAATTGCAAAGGTGGACAATGCCACGTTCAAGTTGCTCAAGCATCATCTGCCGGGGCCTTTCACCTTCGTGCTGAATCCAAGTTCTCACCTGCCGAAAATATTTCGCAAGAGAAGGCAGGTGGGCATCCGAATCCCCGACAATGCCATTGCACGACTGCTCTGCGAACAACTGGGGGAGCCGCTGCTTTCCGCCTCCGTGCCCTATGATGAGGACGACGACATAGAATATCGCACCGATCCGCAGCTCATGGAAGAAAAATGGGGAAACAGCGTGGACTTTATCATCGACGGCGGAATAGGCGGAACGGAATATTCCACCATCGTGGATTGCACCGGTGACGAGCCTGTGGTGGAGAGACAAGGAAAAGGCGTGCTGGATTGAAGTCGACTCTGTTTTCTATTTCCTACAGAGGTCTATTCTTTCAATTTCGCGCAGAGAGAATTATTCTTCAATCTCACGCAGAGAGAAATATTCTTTCAATTTCGCGCAGAGAGAACTATTCTTTCAATCTCCTGAAGGGAGGACTATTCTTCAATCTCCTGAAGAGAAATGGTGAAGTTGTTGATGAAGTTGCTCACCGTTTCAATCGGAGCATAGGGGAGATAGCGTAGACTGCGACGGAGATTGCGGCGGAGCAATGCCGAATTGTTGCGAACGAATCCGGCTCGACTCTGCTTGAAATGCCATTCCTCAGCCGTGTCTTCTGCCGTGTGCTCCACGGAACGCAGCACCAGCCGATAGGCCGACGGCTCTATGTGCTGAACAAAGGGCAACTCGTCTTTCTCGAAATTAAAGACTGCCATGAGCATACAGCCCTGCAACTGAGCCATTCTCCGAAGAAAGAGCTTGTCGAGCCACTGGTCGAGTTTCACATAGTCCACTTCTCCGCCCTTGCTTCTGAGATAACTTCCAAGTTGAATCAGTCCGCCGAGCATCGTTCCATGGTTGAGCATCGTGGAGACGTTGTCCACAATGATGTGCAACACTTCCACAGCTCCGATATTCGTGTCGATGGCATGGCGTTCGTCGTATTCAATTTTCTTGAGTCTGTGATTAAGAAAGGCGTTGCTCAGTTGTGGCGAGGCGTTGATGGACGGCACCTGAACGGGCTTTGCATTGACCAGATTCTGAGGAATGTTCATCAGTTCGTCGTATTGATGATTGCGCACCCCTTTCTGTGCGTAAGCCTCCACTCGCTGGGCTCGCGCCATCTGGTCCAGTCGGTTCCACTTGAACGACGACATCGGTTCGAGAGGCTCGTATTCGTTGAGTGCTCCCGAACGCAAAAGACGGAAAAAATTCCTGTTTATTATGTTCATCTGTTCCTGTAGGTTTTAATCACTGTCAATACGTTCTTAACTTGGCCGGCATGTTTTTCATCATGCCCTGTCTCGTCATGCCCTGCCTCATGAACGGGCTGCAGCCATCAAGAGTAACGCCGAGGATAACGCAACATGATGGAGAGAAAGGCTGCCACGCCAATGGCAACGGGATAAAAGAGAAACGGCAGAATTTCCATCGGACTGAGGTGTGCCAATCCTGCCGCCAGGAGAATCTGAGCACTGTAGGGCAGAAGACCCTGCACCATGCAAGAGAAGGTGTCGAGAATGCTGGCACACTTGCGATTGTCCACTCCGAACTTGTCTCCGATGCGCTTCGCTATATTGCCCACAGTGAGAATGGCAACGGTATTGTTGGCGGTGCAAACATTGACAAAGCTCACGAGAGCGGCAATGCTCAACTCGGCCCCTCGCTTGGAATGGACGCGGGCGGTGAGCTTCTCTATGATGAAGTCTATTCCTCCATTGGCTCGTATGATTTCCAACGTGCCTCCTGCCATCATTGCCACGATGATGAGCTCGCCCATGCCGGTAATGCCCTGTCCCATGACACCCAGCCATCCGAAGAAGTCGTAACTGTGGGTAAACAGTCCGATGACACCGCTCAGCAAAATGCCCAAGACAAGAACTGCCATGACATTCATTCCGGCTATGGCGGTGACGAGAACGGCAAGATAGGGCAACACCTTCAAGATGTCAACCTGACGAGGGACAGCCGTCATCGACACATCGCTGCCCATCAAGGCGTAGACGGCAAGGACAAGAAGAGCGGCAGGAGCCACGATGAGAATATTGACATGAAACTTGTCGCTCATTCTGCACCCCTGGGTCTGCGTGGCCACAACGGTGGTGTCGGAGATAAACGAGAGATTGTCGCCGAAATAGGCTCCACCCACGATGATGGCGGTGAGAAGAGCCGTGCTCACACCTGTTTCAGGGGACATTCCGGCAGCAATGGGGACGAGTGCAACGACCGTGCCGACACTGGTTCCTATGGAAACGGAAATGAAGCAGGCAGCAAGAAAGAGTCCCGGCAGCAACATGTTGGCCGGAAGAACACGGAGGGCGAGATTGACAGTGGCATCAATGGCACCCATGCCCTTGGCGGAAGCCGCAAAAGCTCCGGCCAGCACGTATATCCACAGCATCAGCATGAGATAGCCCGAACTGGCTCCACGACTAAAGGTGTCGATGCGATGCTTGAGAGGCAAATCGCCTGAGACGGCAATGGCATAGATACTGGTCACCATGAAGATGACCGTTATCGGAACCTTATAGAAATCATGGGCTATCAGACTCAGCAGGACATACAGTCCGATGAAGACCAATAGGGGAGAGAGGGCCATGAGTCCTCTGACTGATGACTTTTGCACGATCGTTTTTCCTTATTTAATAAGTGCCCCGATTCCGCTCGGATGCACTCGTATTTTGCTTATTCTTATTGTTGATTCTTATTTTTTCGTTTTGTTGTTTTTATGTTTACAAACTTCGCCCGGACCTTGTGTGCATTCATTCTGAATTGCATCGGTTCCCGAATCTTATCACATGTTTTTGTCAAAGCGTTACGCCGTTCTTGAAGATTGAAATCTCCTGATAGCCGTTGATTTCATTGCGAGTGGGTTCACCGCTTGCCACGGCGATGACTTTGTTGATGAACTGCCTCTTGAGGTCGTTCATGGACACTCCGTGAATCAACTGTCCGGCATTGAAGTCAATCCAATTAGGTTTGCGCTTGAACAGGTCTGTATTGGTGGAGATTTTCATCGTTGGAACGAAGGTGCCGAAAGGCGTTCCGCGTCCGGTGGTGAAGAGCACCAGCTGGCAACCCGCGCCCGCAAGCGCCGTCGAAGCCACGAGGTCGTTGCCGGGAGCCGACAGCAGATTGAGTCCCTTGGATGTCAGTCTGTCTCCATATTCCAACACACCGCTGACGAGAGCCCGTCCGCATTTCTGGGTGCATCCCAGCGCCTTATCCTCCAAGGTGGAGATTCCGCCAGCCTTGTTGCCCGGTGATGGATTTTCGCCCACAGGCTCGCCATGTGAAAGGAAATACTCCTTGAAGTTATTAATTAAGTTCACCGTCTGTTCAAACAACTGCGGTGTCTTGCAACGGTTCATCAAGATGGTCTCTGCACCGAACATTTCGGGCACTTCCGTCAAGATGGTGGTGCCGCCCTGCGCAACGAGGAAGTCGGAGAATTCACCGACGAGAGGATTGGCCGTAATGCCGCTGAATCCGTCGCTGCCTCCACATTTCAGTCCCACGCGCAACTCGCTCAGAGGCACCTCTTCGCGTCTGTCCTTTGAAGCAACGTTGTAGAGTTCGCGGAGCAACTTCATGCCCGCCTCCAGTTCGTCGCCCTCCACACGCTGAGTCACCAGCAGCTTGATGCGCTCATGGTCGTAGTCGCCCAGCATTTCCATGAAGGCGTCCGGCTGATTGTTCTCACAACCTAACGAGAGCACCAGCACACCACCTGCATTGGGGTGTAGACAGATGTCGCGCAGCATCTTCCTCGTGTTCTCATGGTCGCCACTCAACTGCGAGCATCCGTAATTGTGGTGCCATGCGTGGACCGCGTCGATGTCCTTAAGCCCGGTTTCTTCTTCCAGCCTTTTGGCCAGTTGCCCGGCTATGCCGTTGACACAGCCCACGGTCGGCACAATCCATATTTCATTGCGCACGCCCACGACTCCGTTCTTCCTGCGATAACCTTTGAAGGTGAGATGCTCGTCGGGAATGTCTAAGGAGTCGTTCACGGGGTGATATTCATATTCGAGCGTTCCGGCAAGATTTGTCTTGATATTATGTTCATTGACCCACGTGCCCGCTTTGAGGTCGTTTACTACATGGCCAATGGGATAACCGTATTTGATGACGTTGTCGCCCTCACTGACATCCGTAATAAGAACCTTATGTCCTGGGGGGGTGTCCTGTTTGAAGGTGATTTCCTTATTGTCCACCTGGATTTTCTCTCCTTCGGTGAAGGGCCTCAGACAAACTACGACATTGTCGCGTGGGTTGATTTTAATAAAAGATGATTCGTTCATAATGTAGAATTGTTTTTATTTTATGAGTTTGATTTTTTTACAATTGAGTGCGCCGATAGAAGTCCACGTTCTCCTTAGTGAGAAGTTCGATGGGCATATAGTTGACAGGCTGCACTTTCTTTTTCAACACAATAGCCTTGAAAAGGGCATCCACACTGGAGAAGCCCTGCTGATAAGCGTGCTGCGCAATGAGAAAGGAAATGCTGCCCTGACGCAGGCATTCTGCGTTCTTTCCCACCATGTCGTAGCCCATAATCTGGATTTCACGACGATTGGTTCGAAGGAGATAATCGCCCACCACATGCGCCTTCGATCCGAGGGTGATGCAATGGTGAATTTCGGGATGATGAGAGAAAAAATCATCGAGCAGACTGTCGTATTTCGCACGAGTCTCGGTGAGCGGCATGTTCAGTTCAAGAATCTTCACATTGGGGAAATGGTCCTTCATGTAGTGGCGGAATCCCACTTCACGATTGTCCTGTTGTTTGCTCACCACACGTCCGTTGATTGTCAGTTTCACCAGCAAGATGGCTTTCTCCTGTCCGGCGATAAGCATAAGCATGCGAGCTGCAAAATATCCGCTTGAGAACGAGTCTTGCCCGTAGAAGGTGAGAGGCTTCAAGTCCGGCATGTAGGAATCGAGCATCACGAAAGGAATTTCAAGTTCGTGCAACTTGTCGGTGAACTGTCGGGTCGGCTCCAGGTCTCCGGGAACCAATACGACGCCGTCTGGCTTCGTGTCAAGACATTTCCGGGCTGTATCCAAGAATGACTTATCGTCAAATCTATCATAATAGTAGATTTGGGTGCGCACGTGGAAATCACGGCGAGCTTCCTGGGCCATCTTCACACCCTCTTCGATTTCCTCCCAATAGGCCACCTGTTCATGCGAAGGCATGATGACAGGGAAATTATAGGAACGATTGTAAGCCAGGGCAGAGGCATACATGTTCGGCTGATAATTCATTTCTTTGAGGGCCTTCTCCACTTTGTCCAAGGCCTTGGGAGACACATTGGGACGATGATGAAGCACACGGTCTACAGTCCCCACCGACACGCCGGCTCTTTCGGCAATGTCCTTGATTCTTATTTTCTCACCCATATGGAAGCGGAATGTTTATTGCGAAACATATTTTATAATCATTGCAAAAGTAAGAAGAAAAGTTGAATTGTGCATACGCACAGCAAAGAAAATGAGAAAAATATGTGTTTTTTGGCTGATTATTTCTTTAATTGAAAAAAACTTTCTATTTTTGCGAAGCAATATTGCAACGACAAAAAATAAATCATCTTTAAACTAGAGTTACTAAAATGGCAAAAATTGTTACATTGGGCGAAATCATGCTTCGCCTGTCTCCGGAGGGCAACGATCGTTTCATTCAGAGCGACCACTTCCGCATCATTCCCGGTGGTGGCGAGGCTAACGTGGCCGTCAGTCTGGCCAACTACGGACATGAGGCTTATTTCGTAAGCAAACTGCCCAAGCACGAAATCGGACAGATTGCTGTTAACGCACTTCGCCGTTATGGCGTCAACACGCGTTTCATTGCTCGTGGCGGAGATCGCGTGGGACTTTACTACGCAGAGACAGGTGCTTCCATGCGTCCCTCGAAGGTCATCTACGACCGTGCGCACAGTGCCATCGCCGAGGCTGACGTCAAGGACTTTGATTTCGACGCTATAATGGATGGAGCCGAGTGGTTCCATTGGAGCGGCATCACTCCCGCTATCTCCGACAAGGCAGCAGAACTCACACGCGCTGCTTGCGAGGCTGCCAAACGTCATGGTGTAACGGTTTCCGTGGACCTGAATTTCCGCAAAAAACTTTGGACATCAGAAAAGGCAATCTCCGTGATGCGTCCACTGATGAAATATGTTGACGTTTGCATCGGAAACGAGGAAGACGCTCAACTCTGCCTGGGATTCAAGCCCGACGCCGACGTGGAAAACGGAAAGACAGACGCCACAGGCTATTACAATATCTTCAAAGGCATGATGAAGGAGTTCGGATTCAAGTATGTCGTTTCCACACTCCGCGAATCTTACTCAGCCACCCACAACGGCTGGAAGGCTCTCATCTACAACGGCAAGGATTTCTACGAGAGCAAACATTACGACATCATGCCGATTATCGACCGCGTGGGCGGTGGTGACTCTTTTGCCGGCGGATTGATTCACGGACTTCTTACGTTCAAGGACCAGGCAAAGGCCCTGGAATTCGCCGTAGCCGCTTCTGCCTTGAAGCATACTGTGCCGGGCGATTTCAATCTCGTAAGCGCCGAAGAGGTGGAAAGTCTCGCCAATGGCAATGCCAGCGGTCGCGTTCAGAGATAAAAAGGCGTTGTCGTTCGGTAACAAATAATTGAGAACGTTGTTACATCGACAACAGTAAAAAACAGAAGTTGCCGCACTAACGACAATTTTATAATCAACAACCAAGAAAATAGAATTCAGAAAGATATTATGGCTCGATTCAATAAGATGCAGGTCATTGCATCAATGAAGTCAACGGGTATGGTTCCCGTGTTTTTCAATAAGGATTTAGATGTCTGCAAGCACGTCATCAAAGCTTGCTATGACGGCGGTGTTCGCGCCTTCGAGTTTACCAATCGCGGAGACTTCGCTCACGAGATTTTCGGAGAACTCGTGAAGTGGGCCGAGAAGGAATGCCCTGAACTTATTCTCGGTGCAGGCACAGTAATCGACGTTCCTTCGGCAGCCATCTTCATGCAGCTGGGTGCCAACTTCATCGTAGGTCCTAACTTCGTGCCCGAGATTGCCACCATTTGCAATCGTCGTCTCGTTCCCTATACCCCTGGCTGCGGTTCAGTGACAGAGGTGAGCAACGCACAGGCATGTGGCTGCGATGTTACCAAGGTGTTCCCCGCCGGCAACGTAGGAGGTCCTTCGTTCGTGAAGAACATCCTCGGTCCACTGCGCTGGAGCAACATCATGGTGACGGGTGCCGTTTCGCCTGACAAGGAGAATCTCACTGAATGGATTAAGGCTGGCGTGCTGTGCGTGGGCATGGGCTCCAAGCTCTTCCCCAAGGATGTGATTGCCGCACAAGACTGGAAAGCCATTACAGACAAATGCGTAGAGGCTCTGGGCTACATCCGTGAAGCTCGTGGATAAAATTTCCTATGACGTCAAACAGGACATTAGGGCCTGAACGAATTTAATTAATTAATTCACAAAGAGGTGTGAGGCCCGCTGCCGACAGCAGCCTCACACCTCGTTTTTTTAGCATTCGAATTTTGCAGTCCGAATCCCGCACTTTTCATATTTTGGCCGTGTTGGCTTTCTTCATGGCCTTGCTTTCAGCTTGCAGCGACCGGAACAAAAGTGTGGTCGACAAGTTGAACGAGCGGGCGTATGCCTTTCATTACAGGAATACGGACTCCACCATGGCCTACGCGACTAAAGCAGAAAAACTTGCCGAAAATTACGCCGACGGCAGAGCAGAGGCGCTCAACAACAAGGCTTACGTGCTGCTGGCCCAGATGAGATATAAGGAAGCGAGCCGAATGCTGACAAGAATCTTCAGCATCACCGACAATCAGGTGGAGCAACTGGTTGCCGACGTTCAGTTGATGCGTCTTTGTCAACGGGAATCACGTAACAAAGACTTCTATGAATATAGAGAACAGGCTGAAAGGAAGTTACAGCGAATCCATGAAGAAATGAACCAGCTGGACGAGCATCAGAAACAAAGACTCGTCTATGCAGAGAGCGAATTTCACATTGTTTCCTCCGCTTATTTTTATTATGTTGGACTCACAAAAGAAAGTGTCGATGCTATCAATGCCATCGACATTAATGGTCCCATACAGCTGGATACGGCACAAGTGCTCTCTTATCTCTACAACATTGGTGCCGGAGGAATCATCACTGAAAAAAGCAAAATGGAAGTGGCACAGGAGGAATTCGACTACCTCATGCGCTGCTATGTCCTTTCTCAACAAGGTGGCTACAGTTTCTGGGAGGCTCAGGCTATGCAGGCCATCAGTGAACATCTGCAAGATGCTCAACAGCAGAAATATCTTATAGAGAACAATAAGACTGCCATTGTCTATCTTAACAGAGACGAGATGCCGGACTCGCTTCTCGCCGGTTATCTGGCACAAAGAGCCTATAACCTTTTCGAACAATTCGGCGATGTCTATCAGATAGCAGGAGCCAACCGTACACTCGCTGAATGCTTCTGGCAAATCAAAGATTACCGTTCTGCATTGATTTGCCTGAACAATGCCCTTAATAAAAACAAGGCCATTAATCAGGCTCCTGACCTGGTAGCCTCCATCAGAGAACAACTCTGCCTCGTCTATTCTGCAGTGAATGACAAGCAGAACAGCGACCGAAATAGAAACATCTATCTCGACTTGCAGGAACAGACCCGGCAGGACAGACTCTGGGAAGCAAGAGCCAGTCAACTGGACAGGGCATCGAATCAACTCAATCTCATGCTTATCGCGGTGCTTTTGATGATTGTCATCGTCATTGTCCTTCTCTTCGTTTTCGACAGAATGCGCAGGAAAAGCGATGCCAATTTCACCATGGACCGCTTGCTTATGCCGCTCAAAGTGTGGCAGGAAAAAACCATCAATGACCGGGAAAAGGCCAACGAAAAATACGAAGAGATAGAAGATAAACAAAAGGAAGAAAACATGCTGCTGCGCAAAAACCAGCGACGCAACATGGAACAGAGAGCCAAAATTTCCCTAGTTTGCAGCGTGATTCCTTTCATCGACAGAATTGTAAACGAACTGGGAAAACTACGCAACAGAAAGGAAAGTGAGGAGGAAAGAAAACAACGCTTTCAGTATATCGGTGAACTGACAGATGTCATCAACGACTACAACAATGTGCTAACCCGATGGATTCAGATGCGGCAGGGTGAGGTGCGCCTCAAAATAGAGACCTTCCCCCTTCAAGAACTTTTCGATATCGTGAAAAAAGGGAGAATGGGATTCAAGCTTAAAGGAATCGATTTAAAAGTTGAAGACTCCGAAGCCTGGGTGAAGGCAGACAAGGCCCTGACCCTCTTTATGATTAACACCATTGCTGATAATGCCCGCAAGTTTACAGATAAAGGTGGTGAGGTAAAGCTTTCCGCCAAAGAAAATGACAGTCTGGTGGAAGTAAGTGTTGCCGACACAGGATGCGGAATGACGGAAGAACAGATGGCACATATCTTCGACCGGACCTATACGGGTGGGCACGGCTTCGGACTGAAGAACTGTAACGGCATCATTGAAAAATACAAGAAGATAAGCCGCATATTCAGCGGTTGTGCCATAGGGGCCGAAAGCGAATTGGGGAAGGGGAGTCGCATCTTTTTCAGATTGCCAAAAGGCACGGCGCGATGGTGGTTGATTGGCCTGTTATGTGCAGCCTCTTTCTCACCCGTTTCGTCGTCGGCTGCCGAACAGAATGCACCTGTTGCAGCAAGAGCTCAGTCGGCGAAATCTCGTTCTGTCTCTACAGCAGCCAGATTCGCTGACAGTGCCTACTATTCGAATATTGCGGGAACCTATGAGCGCACGCTCGCATTCTCGGACAGTTGCCACAAATATCTCAATCCTGCAGATACCGTCACCTTGCTTGACATCAGTAATGAGACGGCAGTGGCTGCTCTGGCACTGCACAAATGGGACGTCTACCACAAGAACAACGAATGCTACACAAGACTTTTCCGACTTGCAAGTGCTGACAAGAGTCTTCCGAGCTATGTGAGAGATATGCAGCGAAGCAAGAACAACAAGAATGTCGCCGTCATTCTGCTGGTGCTCTTGCTTATCGTGATTTTCCCTGCCTACTATCTGCTCTATTATCGTCATCTGCTCTACTATCGTTATTGCATCGATCGAATAAATTCCATGAACAAGCTGTTGGACTCAGACATCAGCAACAGTGAAAAACTGAAGGGAATCGAACGGCTCTCCAATTTCAAAGACTACAATCTACCCCTGGAGCAACGGAAGTCGCTTGGAGAAGTTGTCAGAAAAATCAGAAAGGCGCTGGAGGATGAAATCCGCCAGAATTCCGTTCAACAATCGTCTATCGAAATGGCAACTGACGAGCTTAGGAAGACACAGAGAGATTCCAATAAAATCTATGTCGCCAATAATGTCCTCGACAACTGTCTGTCAACCCTTAAACATGAAACGATGTATTATCCATCGCGCATAAAGCAGCTGATTAGCGGATATGACGACAACATCGAGTCGATGACGGAAGTAGCTTCCTATTATCGGGAACTTTACGGCATTCTCACCTTGCAAGCTCTCAGACAACTGGGTCCCATGAAATTCGACCGTAATCTCTATGCAGAATTCATGGCCATCTTGAAAAGTCTGAACAACGGGAAGCAACTTCAGGTGGAAGTCAAACAATCCGAAGACAATAAATATATTACCATAGATGTGGTTATGACGGAAATCCTCATGGACGACCAGCAGCGCAAACAGCTCTTCACGCCTTACACCTCAAATCTCGACTATCTTATCTTACGACAAATGGTGAGAGAAATGGGAGAGTTGACCAATCTTCGCGCATGTGGCATCGAGGCTTCTGGAGACCCTCTTCAGCCTCTTGTCATTCACACCATCATGCCACGACAATTTTATAAAATCATAGACAAGGAAAATGGAACCCTTTAAAGTATTGATTGTTGAGGACGTGCCTCTCGAACTCAAAGGCACTGAAGGAATTATTCGGAGTGACATCCCCGAAGCTCAGATTATCGGAACCGCCGACAATGAGCAGAGCTACTGGAAACTGATGAAACAACAGTTGCCCGACCTTGTACTGCTTGATCTCGGCCTGGGCGGCTCCACCACCGTAGGCGTGGAACTCTGCCGTCAGACCAAGGAAATGTATCACCAGATTAAGGTGCTTATCTTTACCGGCGAAATTCTCAACGAAAAGCTGTGGGTGGATGTGCTTGATGCGGGATGCGACGGCATCATCTTAAAAAGCGGTGAACTTCTCACACGCAATGATGTCTTGAGTGTAATGACCGGTAAGAAGCTCGTCTTCAATCAACCCATTCTGGAAAAAATCGTTGCCAGGTTCAAGAAGAGCGTCAACGGGGAACTCATGAGACAAGAGGCTCTTATCAATTATGAGATTGACGAATACGACGAGCGTTTTCTCCGTCACCTGGCTTTGGGCTACACCAAGGAGCAGATTACCTCTCTGAGAGGCATGCCTTTCGGTGTGAAAAGTCTTGAAAAGCGGCAAAACGAGCTCGTACAGAAGTTGTTCCCCGATGGCAATGGTGGCATGAGCGTCAACGCCACACGACTTGTCGTAAGGGCTCTGGAGCTCCGCATTTTGGACTTGGACAATCTTCATCCTGATGACGACTGAGAATGAAAAAAGTCATAAAGTATATTTATTCTTGCACACTTCTGTCGGCAATCTGCCAGATACTTCTCATTTTGGTGTCGTGGCTCATGTCGGCCGCCATTCCCGAACTGGGATTGCGGTCAATGTTGAGCAGTGCCGGCATTCGCTGGTTTTTCGGCACTTTCACAAGCAATCTCGCATCACCGCTCCTGGTATGGATGATATTACTGTTCATTGCTATCAGCGGGCTGGTGCGTAGTGGACTTTGGAACGTCATTATACGATTCTTCCGAAGAGATTCTCTCAACACACAACTACGATTTGCCCTCGTTATCACCTTCGTCGTATTTCTGCTGGAGATAGTGACCATGCTGTTGCTCACTCTTACACGTCACGCCATATTGCTCAGCGTTACCGGACATCTTTTCCCCAGCAGTTTTTCCGAGAGTATCATGCCCGTTATAGCTTTCATCATTGGTTCATGTTCCATTGTATATGGATTGCTGAGCGGAAAATTCAGAACGGTCTATGATGTAGGCTCGGGCTTGTCCGGCAGCGGACGGATTCTCATGCCCGTTCTTCTTTTTTATGTTGTAACCATGCAACTGATAGCCAGTTTGCAATTTGTGTTCTGACGGGCAAATTTCCTAATTTGCATTCAGACAGGTGAATTAACTAAACTTATTCTCTAGCTCAAAACAGTGATTCATCTTTTCTCCGGTGCAGATAAGAAAATTAAATTATTCTCGGACAAGCCAATTGACAAATTTATATCCTCAGTTAGAAAAGTTGCATTATAACAAAGGAAATTTAAACCTGGCTATCAATATTTGAGCTGGAGCATTCAAAGTGCGATTATCCCTTCCTGCAATTTTTCCGGGCTTTCATCTCTACCTTTTGACTATAGATTAGTGAGGCAAGTCCACGTGAATCAAGATATGATTATATAAGGACGAAGTTATGATCCAGGTAGGAGACAATTGAGTCTCAAGTGGGAAATGATTGAGACCCACATGGGAAACGATTGAGACCCACATGGGAAACGATTGAGACCCACGTGGGAAACGATTGAGTCTCAAGTGGGAGACGATTAAGACCCTGGTGAGGCAAGATTGAGCCCCAAAAGGGACAAAACTGAAACTCAGCTGGGATTCAACAAGACACCTATAGATATTACGCAAAAAAGAGGTAAGAACTCGTTATGAACGAAGCTCTTACCTCTTCTTTATTTTCCGTTATCCATTCAATTACTGACGACGGCCGTACTGTTCATCAAGATTGAAAATAGCACTGTCGCCCATCTTCTTGATGCGGTCGATAATACCACTGGCTGTGGCTTCCTCTTCTACCTGCTCACGTACAAACTGCCAGAGAAAGTCCTCAGCAGCCTTGTCGCCTTCGGCCTTTGCAGCATCAAGAAGTTCATCGATACGCTTGCTCACCTCGCATTCATGTTTATACGTATCCTCGAATGCATTAAGGGGAGAAGTCCAAACTTGTTTCACACCTGCAATTTGACTTACCAAAGCATTGCCGCCTCTCTTGATGATGAATTCGGCAAATAGGTAGGCATGGTCCATCTCTTCGGCGCTCTGCCGCTTCATCCATGTGGAGAAGCCCGTGAAACCTTCTTTCTCGAAATAGAAGGACATGGAAAGATACAGGTTGGCAGAATAAAGTTCTTCTGCAATCTGCCCGTTCAGGGCCTTTACAAGTGATTCTGAAATCATAACTCTAAAATTTTATTGGGTTAAGTTTATCGGAAACGTGACCTTGATGTCTGCGAAATCATCAGTATCAAAAACCACAAGACACAAGTTTACGTCTTCCGGCTGCAAACTTACGCAAAAACTGCCAATAATCTTCCCTTATGAATAATAAAAATACCCAACAACTGTCAAAACAGCTGTCGGGTATCTTTGTCTCTGTTGGTATTCTATTTCAATAAATGACTGCCTGTCTCAAAAGATGACTGCCTGTTTTAAAGGGCTGCGTCTATTTCAATGGCATGTCAGCTTATCAATGAGTTGCCGTCCACCATGCGGTTTTTTCACGTCCATTAATAGCCACTGAATTCCTACTCAGGTCTGAAATGGTTACTCCACTCGACGTTTCCACCTTTATATACTTGGGCGAAGCGTAGAGATAAGAGTAAATGCTATCCGTAGTCTCGGTGGCCCGCACGACTTTGTCAAGCTGTGACTGGAAATCACTCAACAGGGAAGTATTCTCGCACAAGTTTTCTACGTAATCTTCTAAATCATAGAAAATAGGCGTATTGAATCCATCAAGCACCTGCACGCTGTCAACAAGGGAATCGGCGATAGTATAGCGAACGTTGATTTCCTTCATGATTTGCGCCAACTTTTCCACCTGCTGACAATCTACTGCCGTCAAAGAGCCATAAGGATAGGTATAACTGCTGTAGAAAGAGTAAAACGCAGAAACTGCAGAGGAATAATCGGGAGTAGCGGAAGCGAGATATGACCACATCGTTTGATAGGGCATTCCTATTGCCATTACTTCGCTCGTGGAGCCTATCAGGAAGTAGGTGGCATTTCGCAATTCGTAGGCCGTCTCAATATTCGACATATAACAATCGTCAAAGAGGATATACTGCATCTTGATGCCGGCCCCCTCAATGCCTTCAGCCAACGTTGGGATGTCTGTGGCATAAGTCATGTCCGAGACCGACCCGAAGAAGCGGGTAGTGGGGTAGAATCCTCCCTGAGCCTTGGCACCTTGCCAATTGGCAGGAGACTGATGTTGCTTACTCTGATAGGGATAGTTTGTCCAGTCGTCTTTGAAAGTCCATCCTACACCGTGGCAACCCACTATCATAGCATAGTTGAGAGCATAAGCATAACTTTGCACATCGTTGAGAATCTCCGTAATTCCACTGGCCGTAGTGTAATTACTGCCCGAATAGGTCTTGACGGGAATCTCCGTCAAGACATTGTTTTCATAGCTCAATTCATAGAGCTTTGATTCGCTGGCCGACGTGCTCAAGAAAACGAGCACGCGACCCACCGTTCCACCATCGTCAATGATGGCGCTCTTAATACTGTCGAGATTCTGCAGGAAATAGCTGTAGAGACCCGACGACGAAGTAGTGCCCGACCATGGCATATATATCAGAATGGTCTGCTTATTCACGTCGTCCACATCGATGGCATCGTCAGAGCAGGATGCGACAAACGTGAAACAACAAAGCGATAGTATGAATAAGAGCTTTCTCATAAATTACTTTTTCTTTAGCTCGGCGAGAGAGAGCTTCAGGGCGGCAATCTTCTCCTCAGAATCGGATTGCTTCTTGCGTTCACGGGCTACTACAGCCTCAGGAGCATGTGCCACAAAGTTCTCGTTGGCAAGTTTTTTCTTTACTCCGGCGAGGAAGCCTTCGAGATGCTGGAGTTCCTTCTCCTGTTTCTCAATCTCGGCCTCAACGTCAATAAGATCGCCCACGGGAACGGCAAACTCATGGGTGCCCACCATGAAGGCGCTGGCATCTGCTGACTTGTCGCTCTTAATGTCGATACTCTTGAGATTGGCCATCTTGGTGATGACGGCGTTATATTGCTCGAAAGGATTGTCGCCCACGGCAATGAGCTGCAGGGGCTCCTTGGGAGCGATGTTCTTCTGATTGCGCACGGTGCGGACACCGCCAACAACCTGCTTAACATTTTCTATTTCATCCACCAACTTGCGGTCAGCGTCTGTAGGAGCATCGAGCTTTAAGGTAGCTTTCATGATGGATTCGCCTTCCTTACGCTCATAGATATGCTGCCAAAGTTCCTCGGTGATGAAGGGCATGAAAGGATGGAGCATCTTCAACAGTACATCGAAGAAGCGGAGGGTGGCGTCTAATGTCTGACGGTCTATGGGATGCTCATATTCAGGCTTCACCATCTCAAGATACCAACTGGAGAACTCGTCCCAGAAGAGGCGATAGACGGTCATCAATGCTTCGGAAATGCGATAGCTCTTAAAAAGGTTGTCTATTTCCTCATTGGCTGTCTTGAGCTTAGCATCAAACCAAGCTACGGCAATCTTGCAGCACTCGGGTTGCTCGATGTCAGCCACCTGCCATCCCTTGACAAGGCGGAA
>JBMNUW010000004.1:0-51484 GCA_050946475.1 Prevotella sp. | reverse complement strand
TGAAGAGATCATGAACATTTTTCGCAACGGTTCCGGCCCGCACAGCTCTGCTGCGTGGACCTTTTTCGCTCATTGCCCTATTTTCCGCAAATATAATTATTTGTTTCGGAATTTACAAAAAATAGCTACAAAATCGTAAAACCGACTACGCAGAATTTCCCTAAATTTGCAACAGATAACAAGCCAACCGCATCTTGAAACAATCAATACGGCAAAAGGCTAACATAGGATAAACAACCAACCTTGTCACAACAATTCTACTTACTATGACAACAACACTCATACTCATCCAACTGGCCATTGTGCTGGCGCTCATCTTCATCGGAGCGCGCGTAGGTGGCATCGGCTTGGGAATCTACGGTATGCTGGGAGTCTTCATCCTGGTGTACGGTTTTGGACTGCCGCCCGGCAAAGCACCCATTGACGTAATGATGATTATCGTAGCCGTCATCAGTGCTGCTGCAGCACTGCAGGCGTCTGGCGGATTAGACTATCTCGTAGGTCTGGCCGCTAAATTCCTGAAGAAACACCCTGATCATATTACTTATTATGGTCCTCTGTGCACATGGATATTCTGCCTCGTTGCCGGTACAGCTCACACCTGCTACTCCCTTCTACCCATCATCAGTGAGATAGCGCAGGCAAACAAGATACGCCCCGAGCGCCCGATGAGTCTTGCCGTAATCGCCGCCTCACTCGGCATCACCGGCAGTCCTGTCTCTGCAGCGACTGCAGCTATTATTTCGCAGGACCTGCTTGGCAGCAAAGGTATAGAACTGGGAACGGTACTTGCCGTATGTATTCCCGCCGGTTTCGTGGCCATCCTTGTGGCTGCGTTTATTGAGAACCATGTAGGCAAGCCTCTCGAAGAAGATCCTGAATACCGGCGCCGCGTGCGTGAGGGTCTCATCAATCCTGAGGAAGATGCTAAACGACTGCAAGACATTAAGACACAAAATGACCCTTCCGCCCGTCGTGCCGTATGGGCCTTCCTTTTCGGAGTGGCACTGGTTGTGCTCTTTGGCAGCATGCCAAGTCTGCGTCCGGAAGGCGTTAGCATGAGTCAGACCATTGAAATGGTAATGATGAGCGATGCCGTGCTCATTCTCCTTGTGGGCCACGGCGATGTGAAGGCTGCCGCAAAAGGCAGCGTATTCTCCGCCGGAATGAATGCCGTGGTAGGTATCTTCGGCGTAGCCTGGATGGGTTCCACTTTCTATACCGGTAATGCAGAGGCTGTGAACCATGCTTTGTCAGGAATGGTTCAGGCTGCACCTTTCCTCTTTGCTATCGCCCTCTTCGTGATGAGCATCATGCTCTTCTCGCAGGCTGCCACCGTAACGACGCTCTATCCGGTCGGAATTGCCCTGGGTATTCCGCCGATGCTCCTCGTAGCAATGTTCCCGGCAGTTAACGGCTATTTCTTCCTTCCCAATTATCCTACAGAGGTGGCTGCACTGGAGTTCGACCGGACGGGCACAACCCATGTAGGACGCTATGTCATCAACCACTCCTTCCAGTTGCCGGGCTTTGTCACCACCATCGTTTCCATCTGTGTGGCCTATGCCATCACGCTGTTCCTGTGACTATACGATGCGCAATGGAGATGACATGCAGCCGCTGTCGCATTCCGACCAGCCGGACGAAATAAGGCACTCAAGGAAGCGGGCAAAATACTAAGCTTAAGATAAGAAACTACCATAATAATTATATTAAGAGAAGTACACAAATAACCTTTAATTCCAAGCACTATGACAAAAAGATTTTTTTCCTTCCTGTTGATGTTTGTTTTCTTGGCAAGCATCTGTGCCGTAGCAAAACCTAAAATCCGTATCATCGCTACCGGCGGTACCATAGCCGGCGTTAGTACAAGTGCTACATCATCGGCCTACAACGCCGGACAAGTAGGCATCCAGACCCTCATCGATGCCGTGCCCCAAGTGAAAGACCTTGCTGACATAAGTGGTGAGCAACTCGTAAACATCGGCTCGCAGGACATGAACGATGCCGTGTGGCTTAAACTCGCTGTCCGCATCAATCAGTTGCTTAACAACGAGGGCTACGACGGAGTGCTCGTCACTCACGGAACAGACACCATGGAGGAGACAGCCTACTTCCTCTCCCTCACCGTTCATAGCGACAAGCCGGTGATTCTGGTGGGTGCCATGCGTCCCTCCACCGCCATTTCTGCCGATGGTCCCGCCAATCTCTACAATGGAGTGGCAGCTCTCGTCGACCCCGCTTCAAAAGGACACGGTGTGATGGCCTGCATGAACAACTATCTCATTGACGCCAAGAGCATCTATAAGTCGCACACCACCGACTGTGCCACCTTCGTAGGCGGCATGTATGGTTACTGCGGTTACGTCTACAATGGCAAGGCTATCTATCTCCACCAGCCAGAGACAAAACAGGGACTCAGCTCTGAGTTCAGCGTGGACGGACTGACGGAACTGCCCAAGGTGGGTATCGTCTATGGTTATGCCAACTGCTCGCCCCTGCCCATGCAGGCATTCGTCAACGCTAAATTCGACGGTATCGTGCTGGCTGGCGTGGGAGACGGAAACTTCTACAAGGATGTCTTCGATGTTGCTGTGAAAGCACAGCAGAGCGGTATTCAGATTGTACGCTCCTCACGGGTACCTAACGGTCCCACCAATCTCAACGGTGAAGTGGATGATGCGAAATATCATTTCGTGGCATCGCTGAATCTCAATCCGCAGAAGGCACGTGTGCTGCTGATGCTCGCTCTTACCAAGACGCACGACTGGCAGCAGATTCAGCGCTACTTCGAGGAATACTAATCATACTTCCCCCCAATAACCTTAAACACCAATACTGATATGAAACGACTCATGACAACGACCCTCGCCATTGCCATTGCTCTCTGTATCCGGGCACAGGGAAACAACACAGGCATGGGAGGAGAGGACGGAAACTACGAGAGCCTGGCTGAGCGCGTATTCAAACTGGAGAAGAAAACGGATGCCATCAACATCTACTTCAATTATGCCGCCAGTTTCCAGGCCAACGATGACGGTGAAAACTGGGGCACCTCGTTCAAGAACAAGCAGGCACGCATCGAGATAAAGGGCAACATCGGCAAGCACGTAAGCTACCGGTTCCGCCACCGCCTCAACAAGGGCAATGCCGCTCAGAGCGAGGACAACTTCGCCAAGGCTACCGACATTCTCATGGTGGGCTATCAGTTCAACGACAAGTTCGGTATCCAGGGCGGTAAGATGTGCCAGAACTGGGGTGGCTTCGAGTTCGATGAGAACCCCATGTACATCTATCAGTACTCCGACTTCATCGACTACATGGACAACTTCATGGCCGGTGTAAACATCTCTTACAAGCCCGTGCCCACACAAGAAATCGCCGTCAACATCACCAATGCCTACAACAATAAGTTCGCCGACGAATACGGTTCTGACGTGGAGGCTGTTGCCAACGTGGACGACAATGGGGTTGTAAACACCCGAAAGGTAGAGAAGTCAAACAACCCGCTTACCTACATCTTCCTGTGGAACGGCTCCTTCTTCGGCGATAAACTGCAGACGCGCTGGTCGGCAGGCTTGCAGACTTTGGCCAAACACGAATATGGACGGAAAATCATGCTCGGTCAGAAGCTCAACCTCCCCACCCTGCAGGTGTACTTCGACTACATGGGTGCCTGGGAAGGACTCGACCGATTGGGCATCGCCTCGGCAGACTGGGCGAGCATCGACTGGGATGGAGATACTTCCATGCCTGCTTGGCTGAATGATGTTCACTACAATTCCTACATCACCAAACTCAACTGGCAATTTGCTTCCCAGTGGAACTTGATGCTCAAAGGCATGTACGAGACTGTCAGCGTGCCCAAGGTGGAAGAAATGAAGGACTACCGCAAGTCGTATGGCTACATGGCCAGCGTGGAATACTATCCGGTGAAGAGTCAGGACTTCCGCGTGTTCCTTGCCTACATCGGACGGAAGTATGACTTCAAGAAAGATTGCGGACTGGCCGACTACAACACCAACCGCATCGAGCTCGGCTTCATGTACCGCATCAAGGCGCTATGATTAATGCATAATGCATAATGCATAATGCATAATTAGGCTAACGCCATAGAATGCATAATGGGCTTCAGCCCATCTCAACAAAACATAAACTTTTATATAAAATAATAACTAAAATAATGGCAGAAGAAAAATTCAGAGTAGAGTCCGACCTTCTCGGCGAACTCAAAGTTCCTGCAGACGCCCTCTACGGCGTGCAGACCCAACGTGGAATCAACAACTATCACATCTCTCGCAAGAAGATGCGCGACTATCCCGATTTCGTCATCGCCATAGCCTACGTAAAACTGGCAGCCGTGCAGACCAACCACGCTTTAGGCGTTATCAATGATGAAATCTGCGGCGCTATCTCACAAGCCTGCCGTGAAATCATCGATGGCAAATGGCACGAAAACTTCCCCATTGACATGATGCAGGGCGGTGCCGGCACTTCAGTCAACATGAACGCCAATGAGGTGATTGCCAACCGTGCCCTCGAAATCATGGGGCACAAGCGCGGTGAATATCAGTACTGCTATCCCAACGACCACGTCAACTGCGGACAGTCCACCAATGATGTCTATCCCACCAGCATCCGACTGGCTATCATAAGAATGAACAAGACCCTCGTGGCAAGTCTCACCGGACTCATCAGTGCGCTGCGCTATAAGGCCGACGAATACAAGGATGCCATCAAGATGGGACGTACCCAGTTGCAGGACGCCGTGCCCATGACCTTCGGTCAGGAATTCAACGCCTATGCTAACAACCTGGAGGAGGAAATTCTCAACCTCGACCGCAATGTACGATTGCTCCACGAGATTAACATGGGCGGCACCGCCATCGGTACGGGTCTCAATGCCGTGCCCGGATTCGCCAAGCTCTGTGCTGCCAACCTGAGCAAGCTCACTGGCGAGAACTTTATCCCTGCCAGTGACCTGGTCGAGGCAACTCCTGACGCAGGTGCATACGTCAGCTATTCGTCCGCATTGAAGCGCCTCGCCGTGAAGCTTTCCAAGATTTGCAACGACTTGCGCCTCATGGCTTCAGGTCCCCGCTGCGGTCTGAAGGAAATCAACCTTCCCGCCAAGGCTCCCGGCTCCAGCATCATGCCCGGAAAGGTGAACCCCGTCATACCGGAGGTTACCAACCAGACCTGTTTCAAGGTCATCGGCAACGACACCACCGTCACACTGGCTGCCGAAGCCGGTCAGTTGGAGCTGAACGTGATGGAGCCTGTCATCACCGAGTGCATCTTCGAAAGCCTCTGGTGGCTCCACAACGCCATCGACACTCTCACTGACAAATGCATTCTCGGCATCACGGTGAACAAGGAACGTTGCTATGAGATGGTAAAGAACTCCATCGGAATCGTCACTGCCCTCAATCCCTACATTGGCTACAAGAACAGCACAAAGGTAGCCAAGGAGGCTCTTGAAACCAACCGCTCTGTCTACGACATCGTACTTGAAAAGGGACTCATGACCAAAGAGAAGCTTGACGAAGCCCTCGACCCGAAGCAGATGCTCGTGTCGCACAAGTTCTTTAAGTAGATTTAGCGGAAACTACTATCCTTAACCTCAAACAAGAAAGCTCCCTGACAGACTTGCGCTCTGTTGGAGAGCTTTTTTTGTGTGAAATAATCAACGGCATGACTGCTGCATAGCGTTCCACAGCTTTGACAGCTCAATATTCAATTCCGTCGGTCGCAAAATCTTCCAATCTAACAAAAGAGTTTTTTCCTCACATTATGTTAAATTTCGCCCTTCAACGTGAAAAAGAAACACGGCAAAAGCAAAATATTAAATATTATTGCTATCTTTGACCAATGAATCACAATGGATTGCGTCTGTCGAGCTTCCTGGGAAGAGACAGCAAACACCCCGTCAGGCGCAAGGAATAATCTGGACAATCATGCGAGAAATAAAGAAATACGTTTTATTGCCTCTCCTTTTCCTTCTACCCCTGCACACCCCTGCGCAGAAAATCACGCTCGGCTCGTGCACCATTGTTGAGCAAGGCGTGAAGGGCACCTATAAAGGCGAGATGTCCTCCGGGAAGCCCAACGGAAAAGGGTCCGTGGTCTACGAAAACGGCAATACTTACGAAGGCGATTATGTTAAAGGCAAGCGACAGGGCCACGGTGTCTATACCTTCGCTGACGGCGAGAAATACGACGGGCAGTGGATGCTCGACCAGCAACACGGACGAGGCACCTACTACTTCAGCAACAACAACCGTTATGAGGGCCTCTGGTTCCGCGATTATCAGCAAGGTCACGGTATCATGTATTACTTCAACGGCGACGTCTACAATGGTAACTGGTATCAGGACAAAAGGTCCGGAAAAGGCAAGTACACCTATGCCAACGGTGCCTACTATCAGGGACAATGGAAAGACGACAAGAAGGAGGGAAAAGGATTTTTCGACTGGGGCGACGGCACCACCTACGACGGTGAGTGGAAAAACAACCAGCGGTCGGGCTACGGAGTGAACCGATATGCCGACGGTGATGTCTATAAAGGACAGTGGAAAGACGATATACAGCAGGGACGAGGTATCTACATCTTCCAGAACGGTGACCGATATGAAGGCGACTACGACCAGGGAGAGCGCACCGGTGAGGGCATTTTCCGCTATGCCAACGGTGACAGATACACTGGACACTTCACCGAAGGCAGTCGCGACGGCATGGGCACTTTTGTCTGGCAGAACGGCGACAAATACGAAGGACTCTGGAAGAACGACCTGCAGAACGGACACGGTAAACTAACCAAGAAAAACGGAGATGTCTACGAAGGGGATTTTCTGAACGGGAAAATCGACGGTGAGGTCATCATCCATTATGCTGACGGTTCACGCTTCAAGGGCATCTATAAAAATGGTATGCGCAATGGCAAGGCCATTGAAGAAAACAAAGACGGAAAACGATTCGAAGGAAACTATATCAATGACAAGCGCGACGGCCACTTTGTAGAGAAAGACCGCAACGGGCAGATTATCGCTGAAGGACACTATGAAGACGGAAGAAGATTCAGCGACTGACCTGTCCCTCCAAATCTGACTTCATTTACAACAAAACATACTGCCATGATTATTGACACGATTGACAATTTACAGCAATACACCCCTCTGAACCCGCTGATAGCGGAAGTCGTGAAATTCTTGAAGCAAAACGACCTTGCCAGCCTTCCCGTCGGGAAGCATCCCATCCTCGGCGAGAGACTCTTCGTGAACGTACAGGCCAAGGAAGGAAAGAAAAGAGACGAAGCCGTTATCGAGTATCATAAAAAAATGATAGACATACAGATACCCATCAGCGACAGTGAAACTTTCGGCTACACTCCTGTCTGTGACCTGCCCGACGCTCCCTTCGACGAGGCAAAGGACATCGCCAAGCTCCCGGGAGTAAAGCCGCAGACCTATGTAACTCTGAAGGCGGGACAGATTGCAATCTTCTTCCCACAAGACGGACATGCACCCTGCATCTCGGAAGCCCACTCACTGAAGAAGGCTATTTTCAAACTCGACGTGAAAGGCTGACAGTCTGCTGGTAAAGTAACGGAATCCCTTTGTATCAAGAACCATTAGAAATACATTAGAAATATTTAATTATGGCAAGAACGACGAAAGCCACCGATGCAAAAGCACCCATGGCAAACAAGCAACTTGGCATCATAAAGAGCGACCCCTATCTTCAACCCTATGAAGATGCTATACGTGGTCGACACGAACATGCACTGTGGAAGATCGGACAACTGACCCAACAGGGCAAGATAACCCTCTCTGACTTTGCCAACGGACACGAGTATTTCGGACTGCATCGCAACGGACGTGGTCAGTGGATTTTCCGTGAGTGGGCCCCCAACGCCACTGATATCTATCTCGTTGGTGACTTCAATAACTGGACGGAAAGCGAAAAATATCGTTGCAAGCGTATCTCGGAGAGCGGCAACTGGGAACTGAAACTCCCCGCCAGAGCCATGAAGCACGGCGACCTTTTCAAGATGCACGTGAAATGGAATGGAGGCGAGGGAGAACGTATCCCCGCCTGGGCACAGCGCGTGGTACAGGACGAACAGACTAAGATTTTCTCAGCTCAAGTGTGGGCTCCCAAAGAGCCATACGCGTGGAAGATCAAATCTTTCAAACCCAAGAAGGATCCTCTCTTCATTTACGAGTGCCATATCGGTATGGCGCAGGATGCGGAGAAAGTGGGGTCCTACACCGAATTCAAGGACAACGTGCTGCCACGAATTGTGGCCGACGGTTATAATGCCATTCAGGTAATGGCCATCCAGGAGCATCCCTACTACGGTTCCTTCGGCTACCACGTCAGTTCCTTCTTCGCACCCTCCAGTCGTTTCGGTACTCCGGAGGAACTCAAGGCACTCATCGACGAAGCACACCGCCAGGGCATTGCCGTCATCATGGACATCGTCCATTCCCACGCTGTAAAGAACGAGGTTGAAGGCCTGGGCAATCTGGCAGGTGACCCCAATCAGTTCTTCTATCCCGGCGATCGCCATGAGCATCCGGCATGGGACAGTCTCTGCTTCGACTATGGCAAGGACGACGTGATACACTTCCTGCTATCCAACTGCAAGTACTGGCTCGATGAATTCCATTTCGACGGCTTCCGGTTCGACGGCGTCACCTCCATGCTATATTACAGCCACGGACTGGGAGAGGCCTTCACCAACTACAGTGACTATTTCAACGGACATGAGGACGACAACGCCATCTGCTATCTCACCATGGCCAACAAGCTCATCCATGAGGTCAACCCCAACGCCATCACCATTGCCGAAGAAGTGAGCGGTATGCCGGGACTGGCTGCCAAGTTTGAGGACGGAGGTTACGGCTTCGATTACCGGCTCGCCATGAACATCCCCGACTACTGGATAAAGACCATCAAGGAACGCAAAGACGAGGACTGGAAGCCCAGCTCCATCTTCTGGGAGGTGAAAAACCGGCGGGCCGACGAGGAAACCATTTCCTACTGCGAGAGTCACGACCAGGCACTTGTGGGAGACAAGACCATCATCTTCCGGCTCATCGATGCAGACATGTACTGGCACTTCAAGAAAGGCGACGAAAACGAGCTCGTACATCGCGGCATTGCCCTCCACAAGATGATTCGCCTCGTCACCGCTGCCGCTATCAACGGTGGCTACCTCAACTTCATGGGCAACGAGTTCGGTCATCCTGAATGGATTGACTTCCCTCGCGAGGGCAACGGCTGGAGCTACAAGTATGCACGTCGACAGTGGAATCTCGTGGACAACCATGACCTGTGCTACCACTACCTCGGTGATTTCGATAAGGCAATGCTCCGCACGCTCAAGAGCGAGCCGGCCTTTAACAAGACTCCTGTACAGGAAATCTGGCACAACGACAGCGACCAGGTGCTCTGTTTCATGCGCGGCGATCTCGTCTTTGTGTTCAATTTCTCGCCCACCCGCTCCTTTACCGACTACGGATTCCTTGTACCCGAAGGCTGCTACGACGTAGTGCTCAACACCGATGACCCTGCCTTCGGTGGCAACGGTCTGACCGACGACAGCGTGGAGCATCTCACCAACTTCGATCCTCTCTACCAACAGGACCATAAGGGATGGCTCAAGCTCTATATTCCAGCCCGCTCCGCCGTTGTGCTAAAGAAGAAAAAGTCGTAAGACTCTGCATAAGAATTTGAATGATTGAAAACATGGAAAATGCTTTCAGCTTAATAAGAATGATTGATAACGTGTAAAATGTTTCAAGGCAGATATTAAGTGTGAAGTGTTTTGCACATGATGAAAGAATAATGGACTACGAGATGAAATCGAAAAACGGCACCACCATCACAAGAGTGGCGTGTGCCGTTTTTTTCTTGCTTTTTTCGTTCATATATCTGTTCTACTATCAGGACAACTTGCTATACGTGCTGCAGCATACCCTCTCCAAAGGTTCCACCACGTACAACCGGGCAATCGGAGCCGTGCTCATAGTCGTGTTGCTATGGCTGGTGCATGCCCTTCTCGTAGCAACGACCCGGCTGCGACTGCAAGCCTATGCCCTGACCTATTTCCCGTCGTTTCTGCTCCTTGGCGTGCTCTGCGACGTCGGACCCGACGGCGGCGCTTCTCACTATCCGGGAAACTGGGTTTGGCTTCTGCCCCTGCTGCTCTTGCTTTATGCCGGTGTGGTATGGGTCTGCCGCCAGTTGGAATCCATCGCGCAACAGAACACTCCGCGTGGCATTTTCTCCCGTTCGGGCTGGGGTAACATGCTCCTCATGGTACTCATGGCTCTCATGACAGGGTGCATCGGCAACAACAATGACTTGCTGCACTTCCAGGCCAAGATGGAGAACCAGATGCGCAAGGGACATTACGACAAAGCTCTTGAAGCCGGACGACAAAGTCTGGAGACAGACAGCACCCTCACCCTGCTTCGTGTCTGGGCACTGAGCGAGGAAGGACGCCTGGGAGAGGCACTCTTCACCTATCCTCTTGTGGGCAAATCCGACGCCCTCTTGCCCAACGGGCATTCCGTGCGACTGCTCCTCCTGAACGACGTTGAGCTCTATCGTCATCTCGGTGTCTACTTCAAGCAGAAGATGCGTCCCCGTCAATATCTGGAGAAACTGCACGAGCGTCACTTTGCCACGAAGGCTGCTCACGACTGGTTGCTCTGCGCCTATCTTTTAGACGGCAGTCTGGACAAATTCGTCAAGGTCTTGCCGCGCTACTATCAAGTCAACGACAGTCTGCCCACACACTACCGCGAAGCGCTCATCCTTTATACTCATCTCAAAGAGCACCCCGCCATAGTCTATCACGACACGGTGATGGATGCTGATTTCGAGGACTGGATACAACTCAGCAGGAAATACTCCGACAAGACGGAACAGAACAGTATGCTGCGCGACAGCTACGGCAAGACCTACTGGTACTACTATAAAACAATACACAACTGAACAAAGCTCGTCTGCGATTTTCTCAGTAAAGGAATTTGCAGCGTTTCGTTTGAAGCCGGGCACGGCATGATTCGATTCACATTCACATGTGTTCGTAAAATCATGTCGGGTCCGGTTTACTATTTCAATTTCTGAATAATGCAATATTCCATCAAGTCTCCAACTTAATCCCCAAAAGTCACACATTCTATTTATCAGAATGGAATAACCTATAAAACAAGGAATAAAAAATAGGAAGAAACGCTCCTATTTTTCATTAATATTGACTAACTTTGCCATGCCTTGTCGTAATACTACCTGGAGCTGTTTTCCATTCAGCTCAAAGTGTTTTATCCGAAAAGAAGAAGAATGCGTGGATTTTTTACAGACAAGCATTTGAAAGTCTATATGACGACAGGCAATGCGCAATTGCAGATAAGGTTAATTAATAAATACAATGAGAATAAAATCTTTCTTCCTCGCTGTGTTACTGGCACTCCCCTTGGGTGCTTCGGCGCAGCAGTACAAGTATGAGACCGTAGAAGGCGATCCTATGCACACCCGCATTTACACTCTGGACAATGGGCTCAAGGTGTATCTCTCCGTAAACAAGGAGAGGCCACGCATACAGGCAAATATCGCCGTGCGCACCGGCTCGCGCAACGACCCGCACGAGACCACAGGACTCGCCCACTATCTGGAGCATCTTATGTTCAAGGGCACACCCACCTTCGGTACTACCGACTATGCCAAGGAAAAGCCTTATCTGGACGACATCCGCAATCGCTATGAGCACTATCGCACGCTCACCGACCCGGCACAGCGCAAGCAGGCCTACCATCAGATTGACTCTGTCAGCCAGTTGGCAGCCAGATACAACATCCCCAACGAATATGACAAACTCATGGCAAGTATAGGTTCCGAGGGTTCCAACGCCTACACCAGCACCGATGTGACTTGCTATGTGGAGAACATTCCCAACAACGAGATAGAAAACTGGGCGCGCGTACAGGCCGACCGCTTCCAGAACATGGTCATCCGCGGCTTCCATACAGAACTGGAGGCAGTCTATGAGGAGTACAACATCGGACTGAGCAATGACTTCGAAAAGGAGTACAACGCCGTTAACCACGTACTCTATCCCACGCACCCCTACGGCACACAGACTACCATCGGCACCCAGGAGCATCTGAAGAATCCCTCCATCGTGAACATTGAGAACTACTTCCACCGCTACTATGTGCCCAACAATGTGGCAGTGTGCATGGCAGGCGACTTCGACCCCGACCAGGTCATCCGCATCATCGACAAGTATTTCGGCGCATGGAAGAAGAGCGACAACCTCTCCCGTCCCGAATATCCGGCACAGCCCGTGCTCACCGCAGAGAAGGATACTTCCGTAGTGGGTCTGCAGGCAGCCAATGTCTTCATGGGCTGGAAGTTCGATGCCGCCAACAGTGCACAGGCAGACACCCTCGACCTGCTCAATTCGGTACTCAGCAACGGCAAGGCTGGCCTCATCGACATTGACCTCAACCAGCAGATGAAAGTACAAGGAGCAGAGACTTTCGTGGATGCCATGACCGACTACACCACCTTCTTCCTCTATGCCCAGCCTAACCAGGGACAGTCGCTCAAAGAAGTGAAGCAGTTGTTGCTCGGCGAAATGGACAAGTTGAAGCAGGGACAGTTTGCCGACGACCTGCTCACCTCCATCATCGCCAACGAGAAGCTCAACTACTACCGTTCGCTCGACAGCAATGAGAAACGCGCCTCGCGCATGGTCAATGCCTTCATCAACCATCAGACCTGGGAGCAAGTAGTGAAACGCATCGACAGGTTGAGCAGCATCACTAAGCAGCAACTGGTGGACTTTGCCCGCCGCCATTTCACCAACAACTATGTTTGTGTGTATAAGGAGGAAGGAGTGGACTCTACCCAGAAGAAGATTGAGAAGCCTCAGATTACTCCTATCCCCGCCAACCGTGAATATCAGAGCGACTTTGTCAAGAATATTGTCAACTCGAAGGTGGAGCCCATTCAGCCCCGCTTCGTCAACTTCAAGACTGAACTGACAGACACCAAGACCACCAAGGGGCTGCCCCTCTACTACAAGCAGAACACGGAGGACGGACTCTTCAATCTCAGCTTCAATTATGAGTTCGGCGATGAAGACGACCTCAACATGAGCTATGCCGCCCAGTATTTGGACTACATAGGAACGAATGACATGACAGCCGCCGAGGTACAGAAAGCATTTTACAAGTTGGCTTGTGACTTCGGCGTGTCAGTCAATGGTAGCACCACCACGGTGTCGCTCAGCGGACTGGCAGAAAACATGCCCCAGGCACTGCAACTGCTGCAAAAGTTGCTCAACAATGCCAAGGCCGATGCTGACAGTTACAAGAAGTTTGTGAACATCGTTCTCAAAGGACGCGAGGACAACAAGAAAGACCAGCGCGCCAACTACTCCGCCCTCTGCTCCTACGGACTCTACGGCAGCTACAACGCCTACACCAATATACTGAGCAAGTCGGAACTGGAGCAGATGAATCCGCAGCAGCTCGTGGACCAGCTCAAGCGCCTCAAAGAGATGCAGCAGACCGTGCTCTACTACGGACCGATGACGCTCAAGGAACTTAACGACTGCCTCGCCAAGAACTACAAGACACCGAAACGCCTCGCCCCCGTACCGGTCGGCAAGGAATACACCGAGCAGCCCACTCCGCAGCAAAACGAAATCATCATCGCGCCCTACGACGCCAAGAACATCTATATGCGTATGTTCAACGTCGGCAACACCCAGTGGACGATAGACCAGATGGCTGTCAAGGACCTCTTCAACAACTACTTCGGCGGTGGCATGAACACCGTGGTGTTCCAGGAGCTCCGCGAGACCCGCGGACTGGCTTATAACGCTTATGCCAGCTACAACGACTTCCCCCGCAAGGGACATCCTGAATACTACTTCACGCACATCATCTCGCAGAACGACAAGCTGATGGACTGCATCCACGTGTTCAACCAGATTCTCGACACCATTCCGGAGTCGCAGCCCGCTTTCGACATTGCCAAACAGAGTCTCACCAAGAGCATCCAGGCAATGCGTTGGACCAAGTATAACGTCCTTACCAGTTATCTCAACGCCAAGCGCCACGGCATCGACTACTCAATTTGGGAACGTATCTATCGCGACCTGCCCTCACTGACACTGAAAGACATCATGCGTTTCGAGCAGCAGAACATGGCGCACAAGACCTATCGCTACGTGATTCTCGGCGATGAGAAAAACCTCGACATGAACGCTCTCGGCAAAATCGGCACTATCAAACGTGTGAGCACTGAGGAAATTTTCGGCGAAAAATAATCATCAACCAATCAATACAACAACATTATGGCAAAAGAACCTGATTTCAAGTATGCTCCCATGTTCCAAGTGGGCAAGGACGACACAGAATACCGTCTGCTCACCAAGGAGGGAGTGAGTGTTTCTGAATTTGAGGGACATCAGATCCTCAAGGTTAGCAAGGAGGCACTGACGCTCCTGGCTCAGCAAGCCTTCCACGACTGCGAGTTCATGCTGCGTCGCAAGCACAACGAGCAGGTGGCAAAGATTCTTACCGACCCTGAAGCCAGCGAGAACGACAAGTATGTGGCCCTGCAGTTCCTGCGCAACGCCGAGACTGCAGCCAAGGGCATCCTGCCCTTCTGCCAGGACACTGGTACCGCCATCATTCACGGTGAGAAGGGACAGCAGGTATGGACCGGCTTTGACGATGCCGAGGCCCTGAGCCGTGGTGTCTACAACACCTATACCCAGGACAACCTGCGCTACTCGCAGAACGCTCCTCTCACCATGTACGACGAGGTGAACACCCGATGCAACCTGCCCGCTCAGATTGACATCGAGGCCACAGAGGGTGCCGAGTATCGTTTCATCATGGTCGCCAAGGGCGGCGGCTCTGCCAACAAGACCTACTTCTACCCCATGACAAAGGCCACCATTCAGAACGAGGGTACTCTTCTGCCCTTCCTCGTAGAGAAGATGAAGAGCCTCGGAACGGCAGCCTGCCCGCCTTATCACATCTGCTTCGTCATCGGTGGCACGTCTGCAGAGAAGAACCTGCTCACCGTGAAGCTCGGCAGCATCAAGTATTATGACAACCTGCCTACCTCGGGCGACGAGACCGGACGTGCCTTCCGCGACCTCGACCTGGAGAAGAAGCTTCTCTTCGAGGCTCACAAGATCGGACTGGGCGCTCAGTTTGGCGGCAAGTATCTGGCACACGACATCCGCGTCATCCGTCTGCCTCGCCACGGTGCTTCCTGCCCCATCGGTCTCGGCGTGAGCTGCTCTGCCGACCGTAACATCAAGGCTAAAATCAACAAGGACGGTATCTGGCTGGAAAAGATGGATACCAACCCCACTGAGCTCATTCCTGAAGAACTTCGCAAGCCCGGAGAAGGTGGCGAAGGCATCGAGATTGACCTCGACAAGGGCATCGACGCCGTGCGCAAGGAACTCACTAAATATCCCGTTTCCACTCGCGTCAGTCTCAACGGCACCATCATCGTGGCACGCGACATCGCACATGCCCGTCTGAAGGCTGCCCTCGATGCCGGTCAGGAGCTGCCTCAGTATTTCAAGGATCATCCTATCCTTTACGCTGGTCCCGCCAAGACTCCTGAAGGCTATGCCTGCGGTAGCATGGGTCCGACGACAGCCAACCGTATGGACCCCTATGTGGACGAGTTCCAGGATCACGGTGCTTCTCTGGTAATGATTGCCAAGGGCAACCGTACTCAGGTGGTCACCGACGCCTGCAAGAAGCACGGCGGTTTCTATCTCGGCACCATCGGCGGCGTGGCTGCCGTTCTGTCGAAGAACTGCATCAAGAGCATTGAATGTGTGGCCTATCCCGAGCTTGGCATGGAAGCTATCTGGAAGATTCGCGTGGAGCACTTCCCTGCCTTCATTCTCGTTGACGACAAGGGCAATGACTTCTTCAAGCAGCTCAAGCCCTGGGCTTGCACCTGCTGATTCTCGCAGTCCTGTACTTGCTGAACTTTACGGTGCCTGACCAAGGCATCACACCATAACATGAGCGGCTGCCAGCTATGACATCATAGCTGACAGCCGCTTTTCTTTTGTCCGGAAAACTACAACCTTTTGTGTCATATATATATATATTACTCAACTTTCTCGAGCTGGTGTTTTATTGATAAACAGACTGGATGGGAGGATTCACAACCCTCGGGAGGGGGTTGCGTTTAACAATCCGTTTCCGCGACATCCGAGGGGAATCGCCAAATCGCTGCGCTCAATGGCTCATCCACCTCGCTATGTTAACGAAACCCCCTCCGGGGGTAGACTCTATCCTCCACTACAACGAGGAGAATCCCGACCGTTATTCGACATGGCTTTTTGTTACATGTTTGGGTCCGGTAGCTGAATACCTTTTGAGAATAGCCCCCTCGATTAACGGGGAAGTCGAAAGGGGCCTGCAGCCCTGTAATGGGGTGTGTTTGCATCCTTATACACAAAAACACATGGAAAAAAGACATTATTACCATTGAAAAACGAATAAATGTTCTAACTTTGCATATACCAAGCAACACGAAATAACACCCGACTGTCACGCCATAACTACTACGCTGGCACGTTCGGGCACATAGTCGCGAAACAGTGCAGAAAAGGGAATCAACTCATCAGCACATTTGGCAATCACTAATCACACCGGAAAAAACATTATCCTATGAACTACCTTTACCAATCACTCACTATTTTATTGTCGGCAGCATGGATGAATGTGTCGGCAGCATCATCTCACACAACCGCAACAGGAGGCTTGCAGGAGAACTCCGTACAAAAGGCCGTACAAACTTTAAGCAGCAATATTGCTTATCAGGATGAGACGGTCCGATTCACCGTCATTACCGACGGTCTTATCAGAATGGAATACGAACCTGACGGAAAATTCACCGACGCGAAAACCTTCATCGCCGTAAAGCGCTCTTATCCTGTCTGCCAGTTCCGTGTAACCAAAGGAAACTGGATTCAAGTGTCCACTTCAAAAATGACTCTGCGTTACAAACGGGGAAGCGGACCCTTCAACCCCAAGAACCTGATCATAAAATCCACCAAAAACCTCTCGGAGAAATTCACCTGGACACCCGGCACCATACAGAAGAACAATCTGAAAGGAACCTATCGGACCCTGGACAGATATTGCGGGAACCTGCTGGACAACAAGCCGGATCAGCCCATGCCCATTGAAGACGGTCTGCTGGCTACAGACGGATGGACGTTGATAGACGACTCCAAAGGGTTTACTTTCGACGGCGACCCCGACTTTGAATGGCTCAAGACAAGAAACAACAGTCAAAAGGCGCAGGATTTCTATTTCCTGGCCTACGGCCACAATTATAAGCAGGCGCTCAAGGATTTCACACTTTTGTCGGGGAAAATTCCCATGCCACCGCGCTTTGCCTTTGGTTACTGGTGGTCCCGCTACTGGATGTACAGCGATAAGGAAATACGACAACTCGTCAAACAGTTCCAGGCACACTCCGTGCCTATCGACGTGATGGTCATCGACATCGACTGGCATTATCGCGACAAAGAAAGAGGCGGATGGACAGGCTGGACATGGAACAAAGCCCTGTTCCCCTCCTATCCTAAGCTGCTCGACTATCTCGGACAGCAGGAATTGAAAACCACCATCAATCTGCATCCTGCCGACGGCGTGCGACATTTTGAGGAAGGCTATCCCCTGGTGGCACGTCAGTTAGGCATTGACCCGGCATCGAAGAAAGACATTCCTTGGGTCAGCTCGGACAAACCGTTCATGAAAGCAGTCTTTGATAACATCCTCGACCCGATGACACGCAACGGCGTGGACTTCTGGTGGCTCGACTGGCAACAACAACTCAAAGACTCAAAATATCCGCAGCTCAGCAACACATGGTGGCTTAACTACGTATTCTACACCCACAGCAAGAAACTGTCCAGGCACCGGCCCCTCATCTACCACCGTTGGGGAGGACTGGGCAACCACCGCTATCAGATAGGATTCTCCGGCGACTCATGGATAAACTGGAAGTCACTGGACTTCCAGCCCTATTTCAACAGCACTGCCTCCAACGTGCTGTACGGCTACTGGAGTCATGATATCGGAGGACACGACAACAATAACAAGATAGACCCGGAGATGTATGTCCGCTGGATGCAGTTCGGCGCCTTAAGTCCCATCATGCGTACCCATTCCACCAAGAGCGCCACTCTCAGAAAGGAGCCCTGGAATTTCGATGCGAGTACCTGTGCCAACCTCTGCAATATCATTCGCACGCGCTATCGTCTCGCACCTTACATCTATACCATGGCCAGAAAGGCATACGATGAAGGGCTCTCCATCTGCCGTCCGCTCTACTACGACAATCCTGAAGCCACGGAGGCCTACTCCTTCCGCAACCAATATATGTTCGGTGACAACATCCTCGTGGCTCCCATTACGCAGCCTATGAGCGGCACCTACTCCTCACAGACTCTCTGGCTGCCTGAGGGGCAATGGTTCGAAGCCACGACAGGCACTATGGAAAAGGGCGGACAGACAATTACGAGAGACTTCGCTATAGACGAATATCCCGTCTACGTGAAAGCCGGCTCCATTCTGCCGTTCTACGGAGACAGCGTGCGCAACCTGCAACACAACGACGAGTCGGTCACTCTCGACGTATTCCCAGGTGACAAAGGAGAATTCACACTTTATGAGGACAACGGAGATGACCAGAACTATGACACACAATATGCCACCACGCACCTCACCAACAGCAGAGAAGGAAACCGGCAGACCATCACCATCGGCGCAAGAAAGGGTCATTACGAGGACATGCCCGCAAAGAGGCACTTCCGTGTAAAGTTAATCAATCAGATTGCACCGGTCCAGGTCACAGTGAATGGTAAACAAGTTCCTTACACCTACGATGGCGACGACTTCGCCGTATTGATAGATGTGCCAGAAACCGGCTGCAATACGACGAAAGTGATATCGCTCACTTTCCCGGAGACTTCTGTCAATCTCGATGCCGTCAAAGGCCGTGCTCACAGACTTGCCAAAACATTAGAGGCACTGAAATACCGGCAGGCTGACATCATCTTCATTGACGAGTTGGCACTATTGGGAAGTATTTCTGAAAGCGCCATGTATTTCCCGGAGCGTCATGAGCAACTGATTCAGCAATTCAACAGCCTCTATCAGCAACTTCCCGAATTGCTGAAACGCCAGAAGCTGAACACAGAAACTTCCGAATGGTTCTTGAAACAGGTAGACTGGAAAAATAAGTAATTCGCCTTCCTCAAATAGCCTCCATCCGGCAACATAGCGATGATGGGGATATATCTTATACGACTTGAATCAGCATGATTCATGAAAGCCCCCAGGTGGGAAAAAATTGTAACCCAGGTGGGACAGCATTGAGACCCAAGTGGGAAACAATCGTGACCCACCTGGGTCTCAATCTTTTCCCAAGTGGGTCTCAATCGTGCCCCACGTGGGGCACAACGTCAACACAATTGAAACTCATTCATCTCTCAGTCAGGCCATCATGAAATACAGGCACTTTCAAGCCACCGATGATTATCATTGAGAACATCAATTTTGCTGTCCGGCTACTTCGGACAGCAACTCGACTGTCGTATAATAGCAAATAAAAAGCCCGTCGGAAATCAACCGACGGGCCTAAAAGTTATTGTCTATTTATCAATAGTGTTATTTCTTACTTGTTGATGTACTTCTTGCCATTGCGAATCACAACGCCCTTGTAATTCTCGTCGACGCGCTGACCGGCGAGGTTGTAGATTGCATCGTCGTTCGTCTTGACCGTCTGGTCTACGACACCGTCAATCTTCGTAGCCTCCTCATCCAACTCGTAAAGTACGGGGAGGTCGCCTACAGCAGTATCGACCTTGAACTCACCTTTACCATTATACAGTGCATAAACAATGTACTTGCTATTGCCTGTATTTTGAATGGTTGCGTTGCCGCTCTCGTCAAGAGAAACCGACCACGTATAGTTAGCATCAGGTGCTTCATCTACATTAAAGCTTGCATACGAACCTGAGAGATAGAGCATACGTCCATCAGGCTGCACAATATTGAAGTTGTCCCCATCTGCTACAAATGTGAAGGTGTCGTCGTAGTCGCTGCGCACAGCTATCAGACCATCATCATTGGGAGTTGCCACACCTCCAGTGAGATAGCCATAACTCTTAGATGAAGAAAGTGGATAAGCATAGAATATAGAATCAGTAGCCTGTGGGTAAGCAAGCAGATAACTATTGCCAGCCGTTACAGTTGTTGCTTTCTTGAAGTAGTTGTATGCAAACACGTTCACAATGAATGTAGCCGAACCAGCATAGTATTCATCATTCTCAGCGGTTGTGGCTGTAATGGTATCTCTACCCAACGTACCAGTCAGCGTAATGGTACCATCACTTGAAACATTGGCTACGCCATTACTGGTAACAGAGTAAACAACATCAGCAGTGGTTGACTTTGTAAGAGTAGGAGCCACAAACTTGTCGATAGTGTCCTTGCAGATAGCTACATAGTCATCAGAGAAAGTAAGACCTGCATTCAACTTGGAAGTTCCAGAACCATCGCCTATGGTAACAACTATCTGAGTAGCTCGCACCTGAGCCCCACTCGCGGTGAAAGTTACAGTTGCTGCTGAGCCTGTCCATGTTCCCACTTTTTCAGAATACGTATATGAACCCGCATCTGAAGTAAAATTACCAGGACCATACTTAGAAGTTCCACTTGCTGTGCAAGTGAACTCAATATTGGTGATGTTGCCAACCGTAGAGGTTACGGTAGTGGTACTATTTTGATAGAATCGGTACTCACTTCCATTTCCTAAGATTCCATCAGTATTCGAGATTGTTACACCATCCAATGTCACAGAGCCTTCTCCACGTGATGTTGAAGAGCCTAAGTTAGTGGTAGCATCAAAAGTGACTGTTGTCTGTGCCCATGAAGATGTCCCGATAAGGGCTAAGCACAGTACAAATAAACTGCGTAAAATTTTCCTCATAATCAAATCATTTAAAGTTAATAATAATTGTCATGCAAAAATAAATAGAAGATATTTTGCTGAAGCTTCAAGCCTGTTACAAAGGCATAAAAGAATCTTCACTACTACTAATATTTATTTATTGCAAAAATAGTGAATTGCCATGAAGTCTCCAAATAATAAAAAGCATAATTTTTATAAAAAATACCATTTGCAACTATCACAGCCGTTTCCCCTTATTTCTTTTTCTCATACATCTCAGCTACAGCATCGTCGAGCTTCACGTCGTCACTGGCACAGGCCCTGCGCAATTTCATCCGGTAATTGTAAACCGTTTGGATGGAATAGCCCAGCATCTCGGCTATTGCCTTACTGTCAGTCACGCCCATACTGATAAGAGCAAAGATGCGCTGTTCGGGTCTCATCACGCCATCGACAGGCAGAGGCAACTGCTCGTCTTTTACAAGCAGGTCGTTGAGCCGGGATGGAAAATCGGGATGGACAAAGAGAAAATTCTGGTCTAAGACACGACTGAACTCTTGAGAGGTCTGCTCCTTTGTTGCGCTGACGTTAGCCAGTTTGCGTGCGGCTGCTGTCTGACCGACAGAGATAAGTCTCGCCATCTCTTTTTTATAGTTGTTCGTGTCGTTCATCATCTTAGACATCACCGCCAATTGCTGAGCCAGGATAATATCAAACTTGCGCTGTTCTCCCGCTAAATTATCGATGAGCTGATTTTTCCGGTCGATGTCTTTCGACCTGCTGTCCAGGTCACCCTCCAGACTCATCAGATTACTCTCCATTACCTTGCTTTGCTTTGTGATGAGCTTGTTTTGCAGCCAGAGCTTCCTCGAGAGCAGTACACTGGCCAAAAGCAGAGCTGCAACCACTCCCAGCAACAAGTAGTGGCGCGTCTTCCAGTGAGTAATTTCTGCCTGCGACTTGTCCATGATTTGCGAGTAGACTTCAACGAGATGGATGCTTCGTCCCACATCGTTGAACATCACAATGTTGCGCGAATTAAGCCGGGCATAATTCTCCACTCTTGTCAGGTTTACGTCGGGCTGCCTGCAGAGCTCTGCCAGGAGCATAGTGATGGCTGAGCTGTTCTTGTTTGCCCTGCGTATGTCACCAATAGCAGAAAGGGCAAGCCAGTATATGGCCTCGTCCGACTCGCCCAGTTCCTGACACAAATTGCCGAGAGCCATCTGGATGACAGGCATGTCGGCATCGTTTTGTTTCTTGCGTGCAATGGCATTGCGGATGTCCGCTTGCAGCTGACGCTTATCGCCATGAACCATCGACGCCTTTACGAACAAGTAGTAGTAACCCGACTCCTTTGACACATAAGGTTCATAGAGCTGCCATGCCTGCTGGGCCATCCTGGCATTGTACAACTGCGACTCCGTAGAGGTGACCCTTACATAGACGTTCATCATAGCCATGGCATAGGAGAACTGCAGGTCAGGATAAATCTGCTTGATGTCACCCAGTGCACGCAGGCGCATCAGTGCCAGATTATTGTCACCTCGGTCTGCCAGGACGAAGGCACTGCGAATGGCAATTTCCTGCTTCCACACTTTGTTGCCGGTGGATTCAGCCAAAAGATAGCACTTGTGGTAGTATGCCAGTGCAGAGTCACTGCTGAGGTGTGAATAAGCCTCAGCCAGATGCTTGCACGCAAGATACTTATCCGTGGGCAGCCAGGCCTGTGACACATTGAGCTTGAAAGTATGCAGCTCGTTCAGCCGACGAGCGGTATAGACCGAATCGAGTTTCACCTCACGGTCAAGACTGTCGAGCACCTCAAGTGTCTTTGAAGAAAGGCCATCTCCCCACGAAGGCAGACTTGCAAGCACGGCCATCATGAGCAATAGAATGTGTTTCATTTGCAAAAGGTTTCTACGTACAAAAATAGAGAAAAAAAACAAGTGTTACAAACCTATGAAGCAAAAAATTATTGTCTCTCTCTGTTTGACGAAGCCAAATAAGTCTTACTTTTTTCGCTTTACAGTTTTGCTTTCGTTTTACCATTACTATCATTAAAGTGTTGATAATCAAAGATATAAATATCTTGATTTTTACTTTCCGCCTCGTCTGCTTTTTTACCAAGAGCTTTTCCGAATGCTTTGGACTAATTTTGCAATCGAAAGAAAATTCAAGCCGACTATCAACTATAAATATAAACATTATCTATATGAAGAGATTCAGTATTTTACTTTTCTCCCTCCTGGCCATTATTCCACAAATGTTATGTGCCAAGGATAACGGCAAAGCCTCAGCACTCTATGCCGGAGCCGCTAAGGCTGACATCACCCCACCCGCAAGCATATTCCCCATTCAGCCTCTTCACGAGGCCTATCCCTATGTCGATGCCCACGACACGCTTTATGCCCGCGCGCTGGTGCTTGACAACAAGCAGCAAAGGACAGTGATTGTAGAACTTGATGAAGTGGCCGTACCCGATGCCGACAGACTTATCAAGGAAGTGGCAGAAGCTGCAAAAGTGAGTGCACAAAACGTAATGGTGTGCGTAAGCCACACCCACAGCACTCTGCATCCCAGCGGTGAAGATCCGCGACTCAGCGGAGTCATTGATAAAATACGACAGGGCAGCGTAGCAGCCGTGAAGCAAGCAGTTGCCCGACTGGAACCGGCCTATGTGTCATTCGGACGCACTCGAGCCTATGTGAACATCAACAACGGCGAAATTGAACAAAGTAAGGGTCAATACAGCACGACCGCCTTCTCGGACAAGACCCTCGACCTGCTGAAACTGACGCGCCACGACGGTTCGATGCTGGCACTGATAGTAAACTATCCCACCCATGCCGAGATGATGTTCAGAAGCGTGAGCGGTCAGGGCGGCTATGAGGTGAGCGGTGATCTGCCGGGGCGCGTAGCCAACATCCTGGAGACCGACTACGAGAATGCCGTGGTGCTCACTACAGCCGGTGCAGAGGGTGACCAACAGCCCATCTTCACTTCCCGGCAGCACACTTCCACACAAGGATATGTAGACGAAGGTGCATGCGGATGGGGGCTTGTTGACGCCCTGGCCCGCAGACTGGTCGATGCCGTAAAGGAAAAGGTTGAAGTCATGCCTCAGGGCACCAACAGCGTACTGATGACCGTGAACAGTTCCGAAGCCGTAGTGCCCGGCCAGCACCGCCACCAAATGCGAGAAACGGGCAAAATCATCGATGAACCGGCCGAGGATGTACACATTCCTTTGATTCGCATTCGCCTCAACGACATTGCCCTCGACGGCGTAGGAGCCGATCTGGCATCCAGTATCGGTGTGGCCGTGCGCCAAGCCTCTACGGTTGAGAACACCATGCTCATCACCAATACGGCTAAGGCAGTGGGCTATGTACTACCCGACGAAGAATACAAGCACTACACCCACGGAGTGTTCGGCTCATCCATCCGTCCGGGTTATGCCCAAAACGCCATTATTGAAGCCTTTAAGAAAATAGAAGTAAAACCATAAAAATATAAAACGATGAAACATTTAAAACTGATAACCATTCTGGCCGGCGTTCTCGCCCTTGTGGCCTGCACACAGTCCGGCAAGGCTGATAAGGGCTATACCACGCAATATGTGGCCCTGGGCCGTCAACACGCCATTGTGTACCAACCCTCTAAGCCATCGGCCAAACAAGCCATCGGCATCGTAGTGATGCACTCCAACGACAACTACATGGGCTTCCTGGCCAACTCCGAGCTGTCGAAACGCGGCTACACCGTCATCGCAACCATTCCCTCGGAGGGAGATATCATGGACACCAAGCTCATCAATATCAAGAACTGCGTAGAATACCTGCGCAAACAGCCCAACATCAAACGCGTACTCCTGCTGGGCCATTCCGGGGGAGCCACGGTGATGACCGCCTACCAGCTCATAGCAGAACGTGGAACCGGAGTACTAAAAGACAAGCTCTTTAACGACTACACCGAAGACCTCTCGAACCTGCCCAAGGCCGACGGCATGCTTCTGCTCGATGCCAACTACGGCAACTCCGTGATGCGCCTCATCAGTCTCGACCCGAACATCAAGGGGGCCGGACAAGGCATGGACATCAACGAACAACTCAATCTGGCAGACCCGAAAGTAGGCTACGTGGAAGGACAAAGTTCTCACTACACCGCAGCTTTCAAGAAAGCCTATCTCCAGGCCCAGCGTCAAAGGCTCAACAGTCTCATGGAATATGCCCAAAAGCGACTGCAACTCGTAAAGGAGGGTAAGGGCTCCTACGCAGAGGATGAACCTTTCGTCGTGGCAGGTGCCAACCAGATACGATTCTTCAACAAACTCTTCCCCGAAGACCTCAGCCTGCTTGCCCACACAGCCAAAGCTCACACCCTGCTGCACGGTGACGGCACCGCGACCAACGAAATCGTCCACTCGGTGCGTGCACCCATGAAAGCCGACGCCAAGAGCAACACCCTCGACGCTGCCATGACCACCACCTTGAAAGGCTTCCTGTCAGCCTGCGCCATCAAGGTGACACCCGACTTCAACATCACGGCCACCGGATTCGAGGGAATCGACTGGACATCGAACATCAATAACCCCATAGGCAACTCCGAGGGTATCACAGTTCCCACACTCATGGTGGGCATGACAGGCAGTTGGGAATATCTCGCTGCAGAACTCATCTACAACCACATCGGTTCCAAGGATAAGCAGATAGCTTTCGTGGAAGGAGCCTCCCACATGTTCGTAGCCGACCCCGACGCCGAAAAGTTCAACCACAAGGACTATGGCGACACCGTGAAAGCTCTCTTCGATTATGTCGACAAGTGGCTGTCACAATCCGGCCGATTCCTCTAAATCTATTATCAAATTAATCATCGTTAAATCCATAAAAAACAAAAACTATGAAACCTATTCATCGCATCTTTCTCTATGCAGCTCCTCTCATTCTGCCAACACAGCTCTGGGCACAGGACATCATTCAGAAAGACTCCGTAGTGAACACCAAGGAAGAGAAGAACCGCAATGTGATGCTCAACGCTACAGCTACCGACCAGCCTCGTCAAATTAATGTGGGTCTGCCTGGCACACGCAGTGCCACCATCTTTGAGGACGGAATACCCGTTTCTTATTTCTTCTGGCCTGACATGCCCTACTACTCCTGGTTCGGAGGAGCAACTTACGACAAGACATCGGTGATGAGCCTTTCAGAGGGAGCCATCCAGTATGGCGAGGTTAGTTATGTAGTCGACAGCCATAACCGCTACTCCACTGAAAAGTTCCAAGGTCTGGCTCAATACCAGTTTAACCATTTCGGACGCCAGTCACTCGACATGGCACTCACGGGTCCTATCGGCCACGGATGGGGCTACACCATCAGTTCGCACCAAGTGTGGGACCCCGGTACCTACAAACTGCAAGCAGCCAACCTGCAGAATCGTACACAGTCGTACAAAATCGGTATCGATAAAAGTTTCGCCGGCGGACGCGGCAAGGTAAGTCTGCTCTACCAGTATACGCGCTATACCAATACGAGCTCGGACTATGCACCCTTCATCTTCGTGGGCGACGGTAGCGTGAAGAAATACAACGGCTTCAAGATGGGTACCGACTCCTACTATGCCAACGAGATGTCGTCGTTCCCCTACATGGACATCATCACAGGCGAAATAAAGACCACCTCCTGGAAAGACGCCGGAACAACCGACAACAATACGATACGATTCAACCTGGACTACACGTTCGACAACGGCAACAAACTCTCTGTGGCTTCCAAGTTCAAGCATGCCAATGTCAAGAGTGCTACAACCATGATGACCAATGTGATAGACAACACTGGCGGCTACTACTATAGTGACGGTACGGTCTATACGGGCGACAAAATTCAGAACTTCAACCTCTCCTACTCACCCAACAAGGACAACGAGTGGCTTACAACCCTGACCTACACCGGCAATACAGGCAACCACAGCTGGCGAGTTGGACTAAACTACTGGTATCAACGTTCGTACTCGCACGAGATGTCGACTTCATTCTTGCAGGAAGCTGCCGAAAGTCCCGCCGAGCTCTACGTGAAGAATGACGACGGTACCCTGGAGCGCGGACTGATGTATAATCCTCAAGCCGGATACTACAGCGGACACGACAACACACTGGCAGTATTCGCCAGTGACGACTGGCAAATCAACAAGCGCCTCTGGATGAGTCTCGGCGTACGACTGGCCTACCAAGCCTATGGGGCCATGACAGCCAACAACATCGGCGAGTCGACCGTAAACACCCGGCATGACGGCTGGTATCTCAACGACGGAACACACGTGCGCACTCACATCACCGGCGACTGGATTAACCCGTCGGCTGCCTATAATGTGCGCTACACCATCGCAAAAGGTTTCGGTGTAATGGGTGAATATGTTTACACCCGGCAACGTTCCAACCTCGAGGACTATGCATCGGAAAACTTCCCCAACGAAGCTGCCATGAACACCCACATGGCCCGCGGAGGCATTTTCTGGAACAACTCCTGGATTCAACTGGTGTCGCAAATCTCATTCATCAATAAGGACAACAATAAGCGCCGCTCTACATTCTATCACATCATGACGAAAGACGCCATTGACGGTTCTGGACTGAAAGCCGGTGAGGAAGACAGCCGCGGTATTCAGATGGCCTACGGCATCCAGACACTGGGATGGACCACCGATATTGTGCTAACTCCCTTCAAAGGATTCTCATTCCACGGCAGCTTCACGCTCCAAGACCCGCAATACAAGGACTTTGACCTTCGCGCCACATTCTCAGACGGTGTAACCGATGGTATGGACGTAAGCGGACACACAGTGACTGCTATGTCGAAAGTGCTCATAGAGCTCGACCCCTCATATACTATTGACCGCTGGCGCTTCAACCTGAATTTCCGTTACTTCAGCAAGCAATACATCAACAAGACCAATACTCTCTATTTCAATGGCTGGTGGGAGTCGTTCGGTTCGGTGAACTATCATCTCAACGACAACGTAGACTTGGGAATGAACATCACCAACCTCTTCAATCAGCTGGGAGCAAAGGGTGAAATCGGTGCAGCCGACCTGGTGACCGATACTACTCCCTATCAGAACTATGTGATGGCCGGCTCATACATTCGCCCCTTCGAAGTGGCTTTCTCAGCTACCATCAAATTCTAAAATGATTGCGCCTGCAAGGTGTCGCCTTCCAAAACATGTGATTGGAGGCAGCGCCTTACAGGTGCATTTTGTTAAGATGATATTATCCGGGCACATGTCCGCTCCGCGTCCATGTTCTCCGGCTCCATTTCCTCCCGTGAATCTTTTGCAAACTTAGAATTACACGCGACTCTTTTGCAAACTTAGAGTTACAGAGGTATCGCCCTGCGGGCGGACTTTCGACAAAACGAAAAACAATTCGTATTTATAGACGGATTAGGAATGGATGACTCTTATTTACCGGACCGTAATATTATTAATAAGCAGCCCTAATTAATCCGGTTTTTATTTGGTGAACTCAGCCTTTCTTAGTATTTTTGTTGCTGAAGAAAGGAATCATTTTGATATTTCCTTTTCACTACGACAGAGAATCTTTGTCGCTCCCAACTGCAAAATAATATCAGTGAGCCGACAAGCATTCCACCCATACCTAAATCAATAAGTCAATACTCCCAATGAAACAAATTGCAGTCACTCTAATTATTTTATTTCTAAGTTTGAGCAGCTCTTTCGGAAAGAACCGCAAGCCGTTGCCCGTTGAGCAAACAGCACTGCCGGAATGGAATTTCAGCCTTGACAGTCTGAATTGGGAAAAAGTAACCATACCCCATAGTTACAACGCTCTTGACGGACACACTGCGCACTATTACCGAGGTAAGGGATATTACTATAAAGTTATCAATATCAGCAAGCAGCAATTGACCCGACCTGCTTATATCTTGTTCGAAGGAGTTGCACAACAAGCATGGATTTATGTCAATGGACATCAAGCAACCTATCATCAGGGTGGTTACAATGCTTTCTATGTGGAATTGACTCCCTGGATTCATGCCGGAGACAATGTGATAGCTGTCACCTGCGACAACCATGAAGACATCGACTTGCCACCGGTGAATTCCGATTTCAATAAGAACGGAGGACTGCACTATCCTGCATCTCTGCTCTTTCTGAACAACCAGTGTTTTGACCCTGAGACGACGGGAATGCATAGGTTACACGTCTCCACTCCTTCCGTGACATCTTCGGAAGCACAGGCCGAGGTAAAAACAGCCTTAAGCAATTTTTCTAAGGACAAAAGCACATTGACAGTACTGTGCCGCTTACTGGATGCCGACGGGAAAGAAGTAACTCGAAACATCAGTAAAGTAGAACTAAAGGCAAACGAGCAAAAAAAAGAAGTGAGCCGACAACTGACTCTCCGAAATCCTCACCTGTGGAACGGACTTGCCGATCCGTACCGATACACGGTAGAAGTTACATTGAAGGACAAAAAAGGAAACATTCTCGATTGTGTGAAGTCGAAGATTGGTTTCAGATATTATCGAGCCGACAAAGACAGGGGATTCTTCCTGAACGGCCGTCCCTATCCTCTCCGCGGTGTGGCAGAGCATCAGGACACGGACGGGAAGGCTTCCGCGCTGGTGCGCTCAGATTTCGATAAAGATTATAAAATCATCCAGGAACTGGGCTGCAACTTCCTGCGCCTCGCCCACTATCCACACAATGATTATGAATATGACCTTTGCGACTCATTGGGCATCATCGTACAGACCGAAATACCTTGGGTAAACGTATGCGGCATCAATGCCAATGCCCGCTACTTCCATAATCTGGAGATTCAACTACGGGAGATGATTGCCAATCTTTACAATCACCCCTCCATCGTCTTCTGGGGACTATGGAATGAGCTTGACACCTGGGGCAACAACGACAAGCTTCAAGGCAAGATGGATGCGGAACGGATTGTAAGCGAGACGGCGAGACTCTATGATATAGCAAAGGGTCTCGACCCGTACAGACTGGTTGGTGTCACGGACTGCTCCCTCTACAATAATCCCGGCTATAACAACCTGAAAGGTGATTTCTTCTCTGAAAACCGGTACAACGGCTGGTACTATAACGTAGGACACATGGAGACTTTCAGCCAGCAAATGAATGACATTCATCGTCGCATGGGTGTGGTGAACATTTCCGAATATGGTGCCGGAATGAATCCCTTCTGCCACTCCACAGACACCACGGCTGCTTATCTTCGCGCCAATGACAAGTATCACTTTGAGGAGTACGGCAATCTTTTCCATGAGAGTCATGTGCGGCAGATGAAGCATCTGCCCTTCTTGAATTTCTCCTCGGTATGGGTACTCTTCGATTTCCCCGTAGCAGCCCGGCAGGAAGGATATATGGATTCGGATGACGGAATAAACTTCAAAGAAAATCCCGCACGGCTCTACACCAACGACAAAGGACTCGTGACCAGGGACCGTAAAGTGAAGAAAGATGCCTTCTATCTCTATAAGTCTCTTTGGAATCATCATGAAACCACGGTGTACATCACGTCGCGCCGACTGCGCAAGGTGTCTGCCGAGAAGCCCTATACGGTAAAGGTTTACAGCAATGCCCCGAGCCTGACACTGACGGTAAACGGTAAAATCGTAGAACAGGCTGACCATTGTCCCGATGAAACCGGCGTGATATGGAACTTCTCGCCGATACACCTCCAAACCGGGAAAAACACTGTGCAGGTTTCCTCTCCTTCCGGAATATCTGACGAGATTACCATTGAGGGCATGCCCTGAGATTCATACCATCAAGTTCATCAGCCTGTCTCTGTGTTCTTAAGCAGAGAAGAAAATGCGGCTGCAATAAAAAATTTGTTGTTATAGAGAAAATAAAAGAGTCACGGTTATTGCACCATCAATAACCGTGACTCTTTTTTATGTATATTCAACCTAACAGAATTACCAATTGACCGCTGTCCTGGTAAGTTATCCTTTATTTATTAAACCAAGGTGCAAGTGACTTCACGGAAGGAGATTTGCCGGGAATGACAGGCCATCCATCCTTCCAGTTCACAGGATCGAGCAACAACTGACGTCCCTCATCTGCCTTACCTCTTACGTAGGCATGATAGAGCATCCAGTCCTGTCCCTTGTCATCTGTCACAATCTCAGCATTGTGTCCGGGACCTGCAAAATGCTCATTGCCACGCAGCAATTCCTCATAATGACCGTCGAGGACTTTCCTCCCCGACTTATCCGCATAAGGTCCCAACAGCGAACGGCTGCGACCCACCATCACACGATACGTGCTCTTCTCTCCTTCACAGCAACTGCCGTTAGAACCGAAGAGATAATAGTAGCCGTCGCGATAGTGGATATAAGTACCTTCAATAGAGCCGTCGGCTATCTGGAAGAGCTTTGATTGGTCTTTCAGATGAAGTCCGTCATCGGTCAGTTCTGTTCCGTAAATTCCGTGAAAACTACCCCAAAAGAGATAATTCTTGCCGTTGTCACGGATAAAGAACGGGTCAATGCAGTTCTGAACACCGATCTCCTTGCTCACGAAGAGTTTCCCCTGGTCTACATAGGGTCCTTCGGGACGGTCGGCCACTGCCACACCGATGCCACAGTCCCATTCTCCTCCCCATACCGACATGGCATAATAAAGCACATATTTGTCGCCGATTCTATTCACGTCAGGAGCCCACACGCCTCCTTTGGGTACAAAAGAAGGACGCTTGAGAAAAGCTCCTTTCGGCTGCAACTTCCAATGTACCAAATCCTCTGAAGTCCACACGGGCGTCTCACGATTTCTTTCGGTGGCGAAGAGATAGAACTTATTGCCTGCCTTTATTATCGTAGGGTCCGGAGTGTTATAGTCAACCACGGGGTTCGTATAGATGTCACCTTTTTCATTCGACAGGAGCACTGAAGACTCGTTGTCAGATTGTGTTGATATCTTTGCTGACACCGGGACAGCACTATTCACTGCGAACAATGCGACAGCAGTTGAAAGTAATAATTTTGAAGAAATCATTTGCTTATATTGTTATGGTTTGTCGATATAATTTCAAAATCACTCCACAATACTGCATCATCAAAAGAGGTATTTATCACCTTATTTGAGGAAGGCCGCTATTTCTCCTCTGAAACTGACAGATAACGGAATGAAGATGCATCAATCGTGACGTCCCCATTGTTCTGCCACTCCAACTTCACCACTGCAGTTTTTCTTGGGGTAACTGAGGTAGAACTATAATGCGTATGGAATACATAATAGTATTGTCCGTCTGCATCTTGAAAAACATCTCCATGTCCCGGGCCGTTCTCATTAATCATATCACGAGTGAGAATGGGTTCCGGATGTTTTGTCCAAGGACCTAAAGGCGAGGAGGCGGTTGCATAGCCCACTGCATAGTTGACATTGCGGAAGTCATTGACGGAATAGAACAGATAGTACATGCCATTATGTTTTACCACGGTCGGACCCTCGGCAACAGGCCAGCTGCTGTTGGCCGTATTTTCCCATGAATATGTGTTTGCTTTCACACATAAAGTGGACGTAGACTCATCCATCTCTGTCATATCATCGTTGAGCTGCGCCACATAAATGGAGTTGCTGTCTATCTCGCGTACATGATAGATATAAATTTTCCCATCATCGTCAACAAAGACAAAGGGGTCGATTTCCTGCATACTTGCAGGCAGATATGACTTGGTTTCCTGTTGGAAGGGTCCCAGTGGTGAATCTGCTTCAGCAATGGCAATCTGCGAAGAAGCCGTATTCGTCGTACTGGCAGCACAATAAGCCATATAGTATTTCCCGTTCCGCTTGAATACCTGCGGAGCCCAAAACCATCGCTTTCCGAAAGATGTTTCCGTGCTCAACACATAGCCTTCATCCAAGTTTCCGCACGGACCATTCCATGTCTCCAAATCGGAAGAGCTGTAGGTTACAAATCCTTTGTCAGAACTGGTTCCATATAAATAATAGCGGCCCTCGTCAACAAAGATAGTGGGATCGGCAAGTAGAATTGCCTGCACTTTTTCGGACTCGTCAGGATGTGTTACAGGAGTCTCCACCTCATTGCTATTTCCGTCACAGGAGACAAAGACAAAACAACCCAAGGTAAGAGCCAGCTTTTCTAATACTCTCATAAATGTGAAATTTAGTAGTGATAGGGATTATCTGTCACATGCTATGGCGACTTTATCTTAATGTTGCCCTTCACCACATGTGGTAAAGGGCAACCTAAAGACTCCATTAAAATAAAAACCTATATAAACTAATCCCTATACTTAATATTTGAAATCTAATTATTACCAACCTGGATTCTGTTTGAGATTAGGATTACGTTCTATTTCTGATTCAGGAACAGCAAAGAGATTTACATATTCACCGACATAGTTATTAGTATAACGTTTTGTACCCCAAATCTCAGTCATACCGTTGGCGCCATTCAGCTCAGAGGGATCAGTGACCGTCTTGCGGTTGGTACCCAGTTTGGTATCCATCCAGGTGCCCCATCTCTGTTCCTTCCAGAAGAGCTGTCCTTCACCGCAAAGTTCCCACTTATATTCATTGCGAATGCGTTGGCGCATGTCTTCCTGACCGGTCACTGTGGTCCACTCGTTACTGTTGAGCAATGCGAGTCCGGGGATACGTCCACGCACCATATTGACATATTTCACAGCCTCGTCAGTTTTCCCCTGCTCATTGAGTGCTTCTGCCAGAGACAACAGTGCACCGGCATAACGAAATTGAGGAGTATCGATGTCTATATTTAATCCATCTTTTGTCTCACGGCCTTCAGGCACATACTTACGGAACAAATAGTAGAAGCGGTCATTAGTATCGGTACGTAAGTCATACGGGGCAGCATTATCAGAACCAATGTAAGGCCACCTTAAGGTATAATCCCAACAGTCAGCAGTAGCGCCTCCTTTGTATGTAGAATACGGAGTGATAAAATTCATCAGCATACGGGGATCGCGATTGGTGTAGACTTTCAGGATGCGCTCCTCATTGCCGTCTTTATCATACTTGGTCATATCAGATCCATATTCTACCATCTGCTGATAACCGGCCCTCATTCTCGAGTCGGTTGAATTGGGATCGAGTCCGTTGCGCAAGAAGTACACAGAGCGTGCCTTGGGAGTCATAGACGAATATCCGGGAATAACCTCATCCATATCGAAAGGCTTTCCGTTGGCATATTGATATGAATCCACAAAATAAGGATTAGGAATAAGATTGTTCCAGCATCCATATCCGTCAGCCGTATAGGTCACACGGTTTCCTTGAGTACGCCCGAGCAGTGAACCAAGTCCATCTTCCGAGCTATACTCATACTGGAAGATATACTCATCGTTTTTCTCATTAGCAGCCTTAAACATGTTCTTATAGTCCGAAAAAAGCTGGAAGCCCATTGTTGTGATGGCCTTGAAGTCAGCTTCTGCTTTAGCCCATTGCTGTTGCCACAAATAGACCTGTCCCCGTAAATAGTAGGCACAAGCTTTAGTCACACGGCCATAGTTGCTGTCGCTTGTGGAATACTTGTCAGGAAGATTCTCATCGTTGATAGCATCTGTGCAATCCTGAATAATCTGTTCCCAAACCTCATCAACTGTGTTACGTGCCTTTGTATCTTCACCATATTCCACTGGCTCCAGATAGATTGGCACGCCTCTCCACAGCACATTAGCCCTATAATAAGCCCACGCGCGCAGGAACTTACACTCTGAGATATCTCTTGAACGCTCAGACTCAGACATGGCAGTGCATTGGTCCAGATTGCAAATCACATTGTTGGCGCGGTAAATTTCTTCATAATACCGTCGCCACAAGTTACTGAATCCCCACCAACTGGAATTAGCACGTCCGCGTGCCCAGTCATAGCCGCCCCAGTTGGCGTCAAGGTCAGCGACCTCTGTTGCAGCATCAAAGTCCTGCCAATCAGGAGTATTTGTCCCGTTCTCATCATAGAAACGTTTATAAACGCCATTGACGGCAGCATTTGCCATATTATAAGTTGACCAAACCTCGTCGGTACTCACTCTGTCTGAAGGTTGTGTGTCCAGGAAGTCTGAGCAGGCAGACAATCCAGTCACGACAGCAAACATGATTGCACTGCCTATTAAGCTGTTATTTATATTCTTTTTCATGATTTCTACTTATTGTTTATAGTCTTAGAAAGTTACATTCACACCAAAAGAGAATTGTCTCATCGTAGCATATCCTTCACCAGCACGCATTTCAGGATCAATACCCGGGAAATCGGTAATGGTCCAGAGGTTCTCACCTGAGAAATAGAAACGGATGTTTTCAGCATAGATATGTTTTACAAGACTCTTCGGCAACGTATAACCTACAGTGAGGTTGCGCAACTTGATATAGTCACAGTCATAAAGATGCAATGTATTATCAAGCGCATCACTCATACTCGGATTCACCAATGCCATACGTGGATTCTTAGATGTAAGATTTGTACGTGGGTCATCAGGATCATCCGGATTATAGAAATAATGATCTTTAGCAATCCAATCTGGTACAGAAAGACCGAACACAACGTTTGATGAATTCTGACCAATCTCACGCCAATAAGCTGAGAATCCGGTTGCTCCGCCCCAGTTCATAGAGAAGTCGAAACCGTTCCACTCTGCATGCATCTGAAGACCAAAAGTGAACTTAGGCACTGTAGATTCACCCATGTACTTCTGATCGTAATTTCCGCCATACACATGGTCACCGTTCGTATCTGCATAGATGTATTCGCCATACCAGATAGCATCTTTTGCTACATTATGCTGAGGATCAAATTTATATCCTGCTGCAATCATGTCTTGAACCCACTTCAGGTCTTGCTGAGTACGAATCATTCCGTCACGAGGACCACCCTTCGGGTCGACATTGCCATTGGCATCATAATAATTTCCTTTGCCGGAATACGTTGGATAAACATAGAATTCGTTGAGCATATGACCTTCCAAAATTCTCTGGTTACCTCCCGACGAAACTTCGCCGAGATTAGAATAGTAGACATTAGGATCAGGATTGTTAGGATCAGCACCCCAGCCTTGTATAAGCTTTCCCTTATATTTAGTCACTCGGTTTTTGTTGTACGAGCCATTAAAAGATACGCCGTAGGTAACTTTACCTATCTTGTCTTCCCAACGTATTGTTCCCTCAAAGCCTTTGTTGCTCACACCAGCAAGGTTTTGCAACGGTGCCACCTTGTCACCATAGGTTAGGCCAATAGAAGGACGCAGGAGAATACCTGATGTGCGCTTGTCATAATAGTCAATTTCACCTGAGAGACGTCCATTCAACACTGCGAAGTCGAGACCTACATCAAAAGTCTTTGTAGTTTCCCATGTCACATGCATGTTAGGCAAATAATACAGATAGAAACTCGGTCTTCGCTGTCCACTCATATCAATATATTGTGTCTCATACCATGACTGATAAGCATAGTTGTCAACCGAAGAATTACCCAGCTTACCATAAGAAACACGCAGCTTCAGATTGTCAAATACATTCAGGAAGGAATTCTTGGCAAAAGACTCCTCGCTGATACGCCATCCTGCAGATGCTGAAGGGAAGAATCCCCAACGATTGCCAGGAGCAAAACGTGAAGAACCGTCGTATCGGAAATCTCCCTCTAAAAGATATTTTGAATTATAGGCATAATTCAAACGTCCAAAATAGGAACGGTATGTGTAGCCCGTAAAATTACCGTGAATATATTCATCTGAAATCAGTGCATTAAGATCGGAAATGGAAGCGTCGATCATACCCATTTTCTTCACGTCAGTATTACCATCGCTATTTTTCCCTTCCTCAAAACCTAAGAGCACTCCGACATCATGAAGCTTTGCGAAGGTATGGCTCCAGTTCAGTGTACTCGTGAGTTTCCAGTTGTAATAATGATGATAATACATATACCCCGAAAGGGCATCAAGTGAAGCCGGTTCACTCACCACCTGGGCACGGCTGAAACTGTAACTTTCATTTTGTCCTTCGGTCAGTTTATGACGGGTGTTAAAGTAGTCATAGCCAAAGTTGGTCTTAAAAGTAAAGTCTTTCAGGAACTTAATCTGTGCGTATGCTGTGGCATAAGCATGGGTATATTTGTAATAGCTGTCACCATCGCCATTGAGCAGCAGCAACGGGTTGTGAGCGGCACCATCTTCCACAGATGTCTCTATACCTCCATAATGTCCGTCATAATAAGGATAAATGCCAGGCACCGTCTTGAGGAACTCCCAACTGCTGATGGCATCTACATTATTGCGGTCTTGGTCAGTGTGATAGCCCCATACCTGAGCGCCCATTTGCAGCCAATTGGTAACATCCGAAATCAGCTTAAGATTGATAGAATATTTCTTTAAACCAGAACGCACAATCATACCAGGATTGTCAAGATAAGTAAGACCCAAATTGTAACGCGTACGCGTGTCATTGCCTGCAACTGACAGAGAATGCTCCTGCATCACCTTAGTCTGGTAGATTTCATCATACCAGTCGGTATTCGGATAAGCCACATAGTTAGGATAGCCAGAAGAGGCTATGCCGTTAGGATCAGCCTCTGCATCACGCCACTGCTGAATGACAGATTGTGGATATTTATCTCCTGTACCAACGTTTTCACAAGCCTCGTTCACAATTTCCATATAGTCGGCATAGTTGGACATGAAACGAACTAACTTGGCAGGCTTGTTGATAGACAAACGGCCTGAATAAGTTACGTTCACCTTACCATTAGCACCGCTCTTGGTAGTAACAAGAATCACACCATTAGCACCACGATTACCATAGATGGCACAAGATGCTGCATCTTTCAATACAGAAATGGTTGCGACGTCCATAGGATTTACATCCGAAAGATTCATTTCCATTCCGTCCACCAACACAAGAGGACTTGAATCGTTCATAGTTCCAACACCACGAATGTTAATAGAGAAGTTTTCAGAACCCGGCTTGCCAGAACCTTGCAGAATGTCAACACCAGCAGCCATACCTTGCAAAGCCTGGTTCAAAGTGGTTACAGGACGTGAATTCATCTGCTTCTCCATATCAACTGAAGCTACTGAACCCGTAAGGTTAACCTTCTTTTGCGTACCATAACCGACAACTACGACTTCAGAAAGTTCATTCTTTTCTTCGTTCATAGTTATCACAAGATTATTGGCTGCACGCAAAGTGACATTATCAAAACCTACGTATGAAAATGTAAGTTGACTATTAGAGCCTTTCACATTCAATCGAAAAGTTCCGTCCACATCCGTCACTGTGGCATTATTAGTGCCAACTTCTTTCACCGTGACACCAATTAAAGGTTCGCCATTATTGTCAATGACTTTTCCGCTTGCTGTTATCTGCTGCTGTACAATCATGGAATTATTGGCACCTGACACCTCAATTCCATTTCCAGCCATCAATTGAGATGAGCCCAACACTAAAGCAAAACAAGCAAGGCACAAGGGCTTAATTTCTTGCCTTGGCACCGAGTTGCAGGCTCTTGGTTTGAGTTTGATTTGATTCTTTTTCATATACATAGTTTTTAGTTCTATAGTGATATTGATATATTATTTAAAGTACCTCTCCGTCCTCTCCGGGCTATACAGCTCCCAAAGTGAGGCGACGGTCCAGCCAGGTGCGAAAATGTCGTTATAAAAGCCTTTACCGTTACGACCATAGTCCCAGGTGGTGTGCTGCACCACCTCAGGATAATAGCCGGGGAGAGCTACTCCGCAATGACGTGTGGTGGTAGGCATGAGCTGACAGAGGGAAGAGCGCATCAATCGGTACATCGCCGAGAAGCGAGACTCGCCTGTCTCTTCCGAAAGCCACTGGAGAATATGGCCCAGCTCGAAAACAAAGACGTCGATATGATTGTTTTCCACCGAGACGTTACTCCAACCGCGAGTCTTCAGTCCGAGATCGCCGAGCATCTGTCCCCGGGCAAAAGGTACATCCCAAAGATAGTACCACGACAGGGCGAAATAAGCAGCACGACGACAAAGGTCCACATAGTGCTTACGGACCTTTCCCTTGGTAACGAAAGTCATGTAGTAAGTAGCTGTAACGGCACTGATAGCAGCCTCTTTGTCTTCACACCGTGCGTCGAGCGTGGAAGAGAAATAGTCACTCGGAACGATAATCTGCTTCTCAAGATAATCCACCGACTTTTTGGCTGCCTTCAAGTATTTACTATCTCCGAAATAACGGTAGGCCATCACCAAGGGCACCGTGGCAGAAGGTGTACTGCCGCCCGTAGAGTCTATTATACTACCGTCATCGTGGAACTTTCTGGCAAAACTGCCGTCGGGGGACTGTAGACGAAGAAGGTTGTCGAGTAAATGTCTCACCTGCTTTTCCCATTCTTTGTGATGCACGCCGTGACGACGCTCGTAATTGAGATAGTGAAGCACTGCATAGACTGCCTCGCTCTGCTGACGAATGCTGTGCACATCATCCCAAACTGGATTCCGGTCATAGTGAACATTGTCCATCAGATAGCCCTCAGACGTGAATCCATGCTGCAGGAAACTGTCGAAGATGGAGCGTCCCATGTCCGACAGACGCTGTTCCTGATGGGCGTCACCATATTCTATTTCGTTGAACGCATTGAGCAGTACACGGCCACAGAAGCCTATCTGTATTTCTTCGACAGGGGTGCACTGATCCACCCGCAGGGTGATGCCGGAATTGTATTTTAAAGGATGCTCTCCGACAAACGACTGCCTGAAATAGTCTGCCAACTGATCCTTTACATTCTCGCCGCTGACCTCAGCTACCGGCTGCGGGCGGAACAAATCAAAACATTGCTGCCAAGTCTGTCTCACCATTGCTCCGTAATCGCTGCAGGAACGTTCACTTACCATCCATGTCAAAGTCTTGCTCTCTCCTTTTCTGATAAGGGCAAAAGTTTGTATGGAAGGAGAAAAAGTCAATTTACGAATGTAGCGCACCGGTGACTCTACATAAGGATATCCGAATGTCAGGGTAGCCTTTCCCGACTGATTGTCGAAACCTACATATCCCAAAGATGTATTGCCCGACAGTATCACCTCTCCCTGCTGAGCCGTCGTGAGACATTCCTGCGGAGCATCCACCATACGTGTCACCGTCCACGACTTTCCTTCGCGCTGACTCATCACACCCGTGAGGGGTGACGAGAGACGGTCTTCACGCACGTTCCAACTGTTGGAAACATGAAAAGAAGGAGCCTGCCTGGGCGAGCGCAAGTTCTTGTGATACCAGAATCCCGGAAGATAAAAATCACAATCGGATGTGTTGAAAGAAGTCCGCAGACCGAAACCTATATTATAATAGGTATCCTGACTTGCCTTAATTGTCACCTTGACTTTGGTGACCTCTCCTTCTGAGGTCCGCTCTTCTGTGACTGTCAGAGGCAGGTTTCTGCCGTCGGCAGCCGTCCAGCGGTTGTCTCGAAGCACCATCGCAACACCTTCGGACTTGTTGCCCGGTTGCTTGAGATGGAGCGTACAGTCCAAGCTCTGTGCCACGGATTTCCATGGACAACAGAAGAAGAACAGTAATAACAGATGTTTTGTTCGCATGTTGTTTCTTAGGTTGATATGTTATTTTTTAGGCGAAGTGGAAAGAATGACTTGAATGGATATCTTTCAGCCATCCCTTTCTTATCACACTGCAAAATTAGCAGGTAAATTTCCAAACATAAGGTAAATTAGTCTTGAAAGTATGGAAAATTGTTCCTTTTCACGATATTTCTTATCTTTTAAGATGCCGTTTCTCGTCGGCTGGCAGCCACCAGCCCGCGGACTGACAGTTGCCGCCCCTTCGGTTGACAGTTGCAGTCCCGTGGGCAGACAGATGCCAAGCCCACGTCAATAATGTGGATTCTGACCAAGAAACATGGTCTTGCGACTCAAGGCACGGTGTTTAGACAAAAGGAACATGGTCTTGCGACTATACATGAACATCATTTACGCAACCCCGCTTCGGGGGTAGGCCTTCCGTTTAAACGCCCGCGATTACGAGGGGAATCGTCAAAACGTAAGCGTTTCTCCTCATCCCCTCGCTAGGATAACGGAACCCTCTTTCGGGGGTAATCCCATGTATCGCGTTACATGATTTTGTTTTTCCGTTGTTACCACCAGAAGGGGTTGCGGTAATTTAGCAAGGGGATGAATCAACGAGCGCAGCGAGTTGGCTATCCCCCCCCTCATAGGTTCGTTGAGGCGGAGGGTGGAACCTCCCTCCCCTACCGGTTAATGACTCCGCCCATCCAGTCTGTCTATCCATAAAATAACTGCTTGCGAAAATTGAATGAAAAAAACACTACAAACGGAAAATTCTTAGCATCGAGCCTTTACACACATCCTTCTGGACAAAATATCTAATAGAAAAGACAATTTTACCCATCGTTTTTCTTTTAGATTCACTAACTTTGTAACATCAACTGCCGATACGAAGGCACTGTCCTTGTGTGAAAACCCAAAATTACTATCACAACCAAACTTATGACGAGAACATATCTTCTTACTCTTCTACTCCTTCTACAGACGTTAACCTCCAGTGCATACGTCTATCGCTTTCTGCATCTTAACAGCAGTCAGGGATTGCCAAGCACTGAAGTAGAGGCTCTCGCCGAGGGTAAGGACGGATATATCTGGATGGGAACCCGCAATGGACTTTGCCGCTACGACGGATATACCGTAGAGGTGTATTATCACGATGACAACAATCCCCACTCCATCGGGCATAACTATATCCATAACCTCTTCGTGGATCATCAGGGAAACGTATGGATAGGACAGGAGAACGGCATCAGCCGGTATCGCCCTGCCAGCGACGATTTCGTGAACTATCCTAATTCGCGCCATTACGCCCGAACGATGGTAGAAGACCATCGTGGACATATCTTTGCCGGCGAAAATGGTCTCTTTCGTTATGACCATAAAACCGACAGCTTCATGGCAATGCCTACACTCAACTACGGGCGCATTCGCTCTTTGGCCGTGGACCGATACGACAATCTCTACGTGGCCACAAGCAGCTCCATCTATCGATACGACCGCACTCTGACTCGCATCAGCAATGTAATGGGTATCAAGGCAGGCTCCGATTTCATCCGAAATATGAATGAAGTCATTATGCCTCTTATGGTAGACAGTAAAAACAGGCTCTGGATAGGAAGAAACGGAGAGGGCGTAATGTGGATTGACCTTAAATCAAGACAACAGAAAATCTACGGACCAGAGACTATATCCAACGGCATCGTGCGGTCCATCGAAGAAGATGCCTATCATAACGTGTGGCTCGGCACTGAGGGCGGTATCACCGTGGTACAGACCGACGGCAGCATACGACAACTGCGTCATGAAATAGGTAATCCCTATTCCATCTCCGACAATGCCATCTACACCATCCTGTCCGACTGCAACAGCAACATTTGGATTGGTTCCTATTTTGGCGGAGTGGACATCCTGCCTAATACAGGGACCGACTTCCTGTGGCTACAGCCCGGATTAGGAGCGGGCAATCTCACATCGAGGGTGGTACGAGGAATGATAGAGACGGAACCGGGCATCTTCTGGCTTGCCCTGGAGAACGGTGGCATTAACATCTACAACTCACACACGGGTATCGTGACTCCCTTGAACAACATCCGTGGAATGGGAACCAACGTCCACTCACTGATGCGCGACAGACTGACGGGTGACATTTGGATTGGAACGCGGTTCAGTGGTCTCTTCAGATACAATCCCAAGACGGGACTACAGCATAGATACTATCTGGAAAAAGGACTGGACACGGAGGGCATCTTCGACATCAAACAACAGCACAACGGTAAAATATGGCTGGCTACAATGAGAGGACTGCGTTGCTACAACCCTATCACTGACAACTTCACTGCTCCCCAAAATCCTGTCTTGCGCAATCACTTCATCTACACGCTCTTAGTGGACCGCAAAGACAATATTTGGGCAGGAACCATCGATGCCGGTGTCTGTGTTATTGATGCTAAAACAGGGAAGGTGACTCAAATATCAAAGGGTAAGCGAGGCATGAGAGACAACTACATCATCAGTCTTTTCCAAGATCATAGCGGAACCATCTGGATTGGCACCAACAACTATGGACTCTTCCGAATAGACAATCCTAAAGGCATGTGCAAAGCTGTGGGTGAGAAGTCGCTGTCTACGAAAACAATTTGCGCCATTAATGAAGATGTGAAAGGCAACCTGTGGATAAGCACTAATCAAGGCCTCTATCGACTAAACAGGAACAGGAACCGGCTCGAAGAGTTTTCTGAAGCCAATGGTCTGCCTGTATCACAATTCAACTACAATTCCAGTCTGAGAGCTTCCGACGGGCGAATACTAATGGGAACCATGAACGGACTTATCAGTTTCGACCCCGAAGCCATGCAAATCCGATTTCCACGATGTGACATCCATCTCAAGAAACTCGTGATAAACAATCAACCGGTGAGCACCATCTCTGAGAATTCCCCGTTAACCACGGCCCTCGACTCCACCACCATCATTAATCTGAGTTACGAACAGAGCCGCTCTTTCTACGTGGACTTCGGTGTCATCATTCCCTGCCAGAACAACGGTGTGGAATATCAGTTCATGGTGAAAGGTCTCGACGACCAATGGAGAAACATGGGCAGCGAGCACCGGTTCTACGGGTCGAATCTGCAGCCTGGCAATTACACACTGATGATGAGGGCTCGCTATGTGGGCCAAAGCTGGAACCAGAGTCCCGTGAGAAAACTCCAGATAAAAATAAGACCGCCCTTCTACCGTTCCACCCTTGCTTATCTGTTCTATATCGCACTGTTGGCGGTCATTATCTATTATGTAATGAAACTGATGCGTGCTCGACAAGAACAGCGCAACCAAGTGCGCATCGCACAAATTGAAAAAGAAAAAATAGAAGAAATGGACCACGAAAAATCCAATTTCTTCTCCTCCGTGTCGCATGAGCTGAAAACACCGCTTTCGCTCATCATGGCACCCCTGAAAACCGTATCAATGGAAAAACACAGCAAAGAGACGACTCAACATCTGAACATGGCACTGAAAAACGCCTTCAAGATGCAGCGGCTCATCGACCAGCTCGTCACGTTCAACAAGCTCGGCAGTCACTCCTTCCCGCTCTATCTGCACCGGGGCAACCCCATGGAGTTCATCATGCAGCAGCGGCCTGTCTATGCTCTCACAGCTCACGAGAAGCACATCTCTCTGAATTTCCAATGCGAGGACAACGGAGAACAGGTGTGGTTCTCCAATTCGTACCTTGACCATATCCTCTCCAATCTTCTCTCCAATGCCTTCAAGTTCACCCCCGAAGGAGGACACGTAGAGGTAGAGGCTTCCATAGCCAATCGTGCAGACGACAACTATGACTACCTGCGACTGACCGTCAGCGACAATGGCATCGGCATTAAAGAAGAAGAACAAACCAAGATATTCGACGAATACTACCAGACCAAACGGGGATATAATGCTGACAGTAACGGATGGGGTATCGGTCTCTCGCTCGTCAAGAAGCTCGTGGAGCAGCAAAAAGGATTCATAGAACTCGACAGCAAGCCTGGTGCCGGCAGTCATTTCACGGTCTGGCTCAACGTCTCTGCATCTGCCTTCCCGAAGCAAAGCATCACTGAGGGCGAACAACTTCACAAGTCGTCCGACCTGCCCGACCTCATCGGTGAAATGCCCGCTCTCTCGCCCGAGCAGCAGCAAATCGTCGAAAGCATGGACGAACGACAACGGCCTAAGATTCTCGTCGTGGAAGACAACAATGATTTACTGCAATTCCTCACTTCGTTCTTTGCCGCCGACTACAATGTCCTTGCGGCGCATAACGGTGGGGAGGCCTTAGACCTGCTCAACAAAGAGGACGACGTGCAACTCGTTATATCGGACGTGATGATGCCGAAGATGGACGGCTACGAACTCTGCAGGCGACTGAAGAGTGACATGCGCACCTCGCACATCCCCATCATCCTGCTCACTGCCAAAACCGGGAACGACGACCGGCTGCAGGGCTTCAAGAGCGGTGCCGAGGCTTATATTCCCAAGCCCTTCGACCCGCAGATGCTCCAACTGCAAGTGAAAAACATGCTGCAACTGGTGCACAAGCGGCAGGAAGTGGCCTCTGAGAACAAGACCGACGAGGAAAATGACATGCAGTTCAGCGAGATTGACTTGAAATTCATCAATCAAATCAACGAACTTGTTGACAAGAATCTTGACAACAGCGATTTCTCCGTGACCGACATCACCCGACAGCTCTCCATCAGTCGCAGTCTGCTCTACACCAAGATGAAAGCACTCATGGGTGTCTCTATCGGCGATTTCATCCACCAGCGGCGCATGAAAAAGGCGTGCTCGCTGCTCCGGCAGGGTTACAATGTGTCTGAAACGGCCTATCAGTCGGGATTCTCCGACCCGAACTACTTCGCCAAGGTCTTCAAGAAGGACATGGGTATGACCCCGACGGAATATATCAAGAAAGAACGTTGACACATCTGGAAAATAGTGTCACAAACGGAAAGACTACCGATAAAATCGTGATATAACACAACAGCTATTATGAAAAAAATATTCACATTGATGGTCGCAGGGTGCCTTATGACTCTTACTGCCTGGGGACAGGCTCCCGCAAAGAAAACATCAGACTACATCACAAAGAAGGATATCCCCTACTCTTCCTCGTCTGATTCTTATGCCAGAGAGCGGTGCAAATTAGACGTCTACTATCCCAAAGACAAGACTGACTGTCCCGTCGTGGTATGGTTTCACGGCGGAGGACTCACTCAGGGCCACAAGGACTTTCCTTACCGACTGAAGGACAAAGGCATCGTTCTCGTGGCAGCCAACTACCGCCTGCTGCCCCGTGTTCCTGTAGACAGTGCCATCAACGATGCCGCGGAGGCCGTGGCGTGGACGTTCCGTCATGCAAAGGAATACGGTGGAAGTCCGCGAAAGATATACGTCAGCGGGCACTCGGCAGGAGGATACCTCACCGCAATGGTGGGACTGGACCGGAAATGGCTCCGTCGCTTCGGTGTGGAGGCGGACAGCATCGCCGCCCTCGTACCGTTCAGCGGACAAATGATCAGTCACTTCGCCTACCGTGACATGCACGGCATCGGTGCTCTCCAGCCGCTTGTGGACCAGTACGCACCTCTCTATCATGTACGCAAGGACGCGCCGCCCATCTATCTCATCACGGGCGACAGGGAAATGGAACTCTACGGACGCTATGAAGAGAACGCCTATATGGCACGAATGTTACGCCTCTCCGGTCATCCCAACGTAAAGCTCTATGAGATTGACGGACACGACCACGGCGCTATGGCTGACCCGGCACAGCACATCCTGCTCGAAGTGATAAAGAAAGGAAAATGAATTAATTCACAATTCATAATTCATAATTTCTAATTCCTAACTCAACTTTCGTAAGCAATAAATTCGACTTTAGCAGGGGGGCCGGCAGCCCTGCAGTGGATGGAAGATGAGCAGTTTATATTGCTCACCACAAATGCACTTTCATTGTCTTAATGTCCACACATATCAGCGAATTCTCCGCTTGCGAAAGTTGAGTTCCTAATGATATAGATTCACATTCCAAATAATATAGATTCATAACCCAAATAATAAGGATTATCAATCCAAAAAATAAAGGCGCGACAAAACGGGGAATTCTATTAAAGTACAACCGTTTCGTTCGCGCCTTTCGCTAACCTCAAAATAATATTAGAAACACACCAGCTTCTTTATTTTGCAAATGATTTCACAATTCGCTTGGCATCCTCACGGCTCATGGTGAAGATGGAGTGGATGCGGTTCATATCGAACTTGCGGTTGCGCTCGTAGGTGTAGATGCCGTTCTTCTCCTGTTCCACATCGGTCAGCTGTGTATAGCAGAAACCGCAGATGCTGTCCTGACATAGTATATCTGCCGTAAGACCTTCCAGTCTTTTATAATATTCTTCGAGAGTCTTGGGATTGTTGCCATAGCCCCATGACCCGTTATCCTTATGCTCCATCCAACCTATGCCGCCATACTCGTCAATAATGTAGGCCTCTCCCTTATAGGGGGCAGAGAACTTCGGATGCTGTACGTAGGGATGTCCGTCAGCAATACCCTTGAGCTGATTGTAGAATCGGTCGGGCTCCTGGGTGTAGCAGTGCTCTGCATAGATATCGGTCAGCCCGGCATGATAACCGCCACTGGTTGCCACCACAGGACGCGTGCGGTCGAGAAACTTGGTGAGATGATAAAGGTCGTTGGTGAGGCGGACACGCTGGTTGTCCTTGTCGGGCATCCAGACCTCGTTGAGAGGCGACCAGGCTACTACAGAGGGCGCATTATAGTCGCGCTGTATATATTCGCTCCATTCAGATATCATGTTTCTTGCCGCAACAGGACTGGTCCAGTCCATGCCCCAGCTTGGCGACTCTCCCCAGACGAGATAGCCCAAGTGGTCAGCCCAGTAAAGATAGCGTTGCTCGAACACTTTCTGATGCAGACGGGCTCCGTTGAAACCGGCTTCCTTGCCCAGTTCAATATCATGGCGCAGCGCCTCATCGCTCGGAGCCGTCCAGATACCGTCGGGATAGAAGCCCTGGTCGAGCACCAGGCGCATGAAGTAAGGCTTGTTGTTCAGATAGAACACCTTACCGCGCAGTTCTACCTTGCGCATACCCGCATAAGAAGATACTTGATCAATAATCTTGCCGGACTTATTTTCCACCGTATATGTGATGGTGTAGAGATGGGGATCTTCGGGCGACCAGGGATGAACCTTGGGCAGTGTGGCTGTAAGAACGGAACCGTCGGCTGCCGGTGCTGTCAATCTGCTCACGATTTTGTCGCCGTCCTTGACAACGATACGAAGACGACTACCATTACGGGCACGCAGGAAGGTCGGTTCGAAGGTGAAGGCACGCTGGTCGAGCGAGGGAGTTATCCGGCACTGTTCCAGTCCGCCTTCTGCCACAGGCTCCATCCACACCGTCTGCCAGATGCCCGTAGTACGGGTGTACATGCAGCCATAGGAGTTGAGACGCTCGCTCTGCTTTCCCGAGGGCTGTTCCCTGCTCCGCAGATTATCGCGCACGGATACTACGAGATTGCACTTACCGTCTGAAGGAACAAAAGACGTAATATCGAAACTGAAAGAAGCGTTTCCGCCGAAATGCTCGCCGACATAGTTGCCATTCACATAAACTGCCGTACGATAGTCACAGGCTCCGAAATGCAGCAGCACCCGCTTGCCCTGCCAAGACCGGGGCACGGTGACAGTCCTCTGATACCATATTCCCTCTATAAAATCAGTATGACCTACACCGGACAGCTTGCTCTCCGGACAGAAAGGTACCTGAATCTGCCGGGCGAAAGAGGTGGCTTTCTGATAATGTTTCTCCAGTCCTGTGTTCTCATTGTCAAACTGATAGTTCCACGTACCATTCAGATTCATCCACTCGGTACGTTCAAATTGCGGACGTGGATACTCATTCCGGGGCTGTGCCGTGATTGCCATAGGCAACAGTAAAAGAAGGAATGCCGTAACGTACCTGAAGCCGGAAGAAAGCATAAACGCCCGCCTTACATTGACGTGACATGATTCTTTCAATTTCTTTTGTTTCATCTTGTTTAGTTTATAGGAGATATTTGATATTGATGTTGGTGCAAAGTTAACGACTTTAATACTCAAATTACGGTAGATTCTTCCTCTAAACAGGTAAGATTGTGCAAAATGAAATGCCTGCAATCATTTATACTGACTCTCTATGTTCTATAATTACTCGCCATTACACTTTAGCGAAATACTGGTCGACTGAAGGAGCGGTGAAGTGAGTGTCAATTTCACATCTCCCTTCTTTCCAGTCGACTGCAAGTAAACCAGCAATCTGCCTCTGTGTACACGTCGATGCAGAGCCTTGGCATCGCTCATGTCGTCATTGGCTCCGTTCTCCATACCTATGATGCGCGCACCTGTTCCTTCCAGTCTGGCTTGGATGTCGTTATCGGCCAATTTCACCCGATTCCCATTCTCGTCGACCACCTCCACAGTGACGTGGGCTACGCCTCTGCCTGCAACTGCCTCCTTGTCCACACTTGCCTTGATGGCATAGGGACGACCTGTGGTTACAATCTCATAGGAAGAATTTACATTACCATTCTGATCACAACCCTCAGCTTTCAAAGTACCAGGTTGATAAACCACATCCCATGCTACGATGCCATTCCGTTTATCTTTCCCTCTCAGTTCACCAATTTCCTGCCTATTGAGCAGCAGACGAGCTTTCGGCGAGTTGGTATAGACCACAACTCTTATCGAATCGCCCGGAGCATAGTTCCAGTCGTCTGGTGCATCTTGTGACAAATAGTTATTCTTAGGATAAGTGCCACAATAAGTAAAGGGCTTGTCAAGCCACATCGAAGCCCGCATCTGTCCACGTGGCTTGGTCCAGGAAGCAAAATCGAGCATGCCGGTACCGAGTCCTCTTGAAGGCCATCTTCCAGACTCACCGAGATAGTCGGTTCCCGTCCAGATAAACTGTCCGAAAATAAAGTCTCGGTCTGTCACGGCTTTCCATGCTTCGAAACCCGACCCGTTCTCGCTCCCGTAGATAATCCGCTTCGGGTATTTGGCATGGTCCATGTCGTAACGGTCTTCGGTGTAGTTGTAGCCCACGACATCCACGGCTTGCGGATATTCCGTTTCATTGCTCATCACGACTCCTGCCAACGCACCCGTCGTAGGACGAGAGGTGTCAACACTCTTGATGCAGGCTGCCAGTCTCTTGGCTATTACGCCGATTCTACGGGCATCGGGAGCATCGGGATTATAGCCTCCAAACATGGGCTGATTGATGGTTGTACCATTCAGAATAGGATGCGAATAAGGATCGTTGGGATAGTCCACCTCATTTCCGACACTCCACAAGAACACACTCGGATGATTGCGGTCACGGCGCACCATGTCGGTTACATCCCGGTCTATCCATTCCTCAAAAAAGTCGTAGGAGCCGTCAAAGCCCGGCTTGCCCACATTCCATCCTTCTATCCACTTACGCTTGGGGAACTCCCATTCGTCACTACCTTCGTCCATTACCAAGAATCCCAGTTCATCGCAGAGATCGTAAACACAAGGGGCTTGCGGATTGTGGCTCATTCGGATAGCGTTGGCTCCTATGGCTTTGAGGTTGCGCAACCGACGCTCCCATACATCTCTTGGTACGGCCGACCCCAACACACCGGCATCATGATGCAGACACACGCCCTTTACCTTCATCCATTTCCCGTTGAGAGCAAACCCCTTGTTGGCGTCGAAGCGCAAGGTACGCAAGCCCACACGGCAACTGTTCTTGTCAATCACTGTACCCTTCTCGTCTTTCAATGTATTGCTCAACGTGTAGAGATAGGGGTCCTGCAAGTTCCATCTATGAGGATTCCGGATGTTAAGGTCCACGGTTGTCGAAATCTTACCTTTCTTGGTTCTGATCTTTCTACTGGAAGAAGCTACCACCTTTCCTTGTGCGTCGGTAAGAGTTGAATGCAGTGTAATGAGTCTTACATCATTCAAATGACTTTCCACATCAGCAGACACCCTGACCAGCGCCTTCTTGCCGGTTATCTTCACTGCCTTCCACCCCATGCCCCACTTTGCGAAATGCACAGGACCGGAAGTAATAAGATACACGTCACGATAAATACCCGAACCCGTATACCATCTCGAATCTGCAAACTTGCTGTGATCTACCCTCACGGCCAGAATATTGTTTCCACGCTTGAGGAAAGGAGTCATATCGTACATAAAAGAAATGTAACCGTTTGGACGCTTGCCCAAAAGATGCCCGTTGAGATACACTTCCGACCGGTTATATACACCTTCGAAATAAATATAGTGACGCTTCGACAGGTCATCTACACGGAATACCTTACGATACCAGGCTATTCCTCCGGGAAGATAGCCTGTACATGATGCCAAGTAGGGAGATGCATGATGTTCTATACTCCAGTCATGGGGCAACGTCAGACTACGCCAGTCTTTCGTGTCGGTCTCCAACCGAACGGCAGAGGAGTCGTCTGCAAGTACGAACTGCCAATCGTCATTGAACAATTGTGCTTGTCCGAACGATGCCTGAGCGCTGGTACACACAGGCACGAGAATCATTAACAACAATAAAGTGAAAAAGGTAAGCATAATTATTTCTTATAGTTCCAGATAAATCTATTATTGCATAAGAGCTTATGAACTAAAGTCATGGCAGGGCATAGACGATGGTGAGCACGCTCTTAGGTTATTACTGCAAAGTTACTTTTTATCAGGGAGAAATCTTATCTTAAATCATTCATTTTCTATTACAAATCGGTCAAAAGATTCATTATGGTCTATTTGTAAGCTTTTTTTGGATGAATCAAG
>JBMNUW010000003.1:0-58853 GCA_050946475.1 Prevotella sp. | reverse complement strand
ATCAGATATAATTGTTATCTTTGCCATGTAGTGCTGGTGTTTTACTTGATTTTTGTAAGTGCAACTCAATTAAGTGAAATCTCCGACATGGCAAAGTCTTTGCAAGCGAACCAAATGAGACTTAATCTCAGATTGCCAATTGCTGCTTGGACTTGTATAATGTTCTGAACCTTTTATTGTTGTTCAGATGCTCACAGCTAAACTAAAGCGGTGTGGAATTAATGTTTAATTTAATGAAATAATCATGCAAGGAAGAAAAAACACTGAGCCAACCCCCGTGAAATTCAGTTGGTGGTCGTTGTTTTGGGCAATCTGCTTGTTGATTCTCATCAACGGATTGTTCTTTCCGTTCATCAACGAGGGACAGATTGAAAAGACAGATTATGGCACTTTCGTGCAACGCATTGACAGCGGACTGGTTACGGAAGTTCAGATAAAAGACCATATTATTTATTATAATGTCCTTAGGAAGGGAAAGAAACAGGGCTGTGAGACTCCAGAGGTGAATGATCCTCAGTTGACTGATCGGCTTCTCAAGGCTAAGAGTCCGTCTGCCACCCACAAGATAGCCTTCACGCAGGTTGCCGAGCAGAAGAATTCGCCTCTGTTGGAGTTCTTCCTTTGGTGGGTTCTTCCCGGCATCATCTTCTATTGGCTGTGGAGCCGTGCCTCCAAACGCATCTTCTCCGGTGCTGGCGGCGGCAACTTCATGCAGTTCGGCAAGAGCGGTGCCAAGGTCTATGCGGAGAACTCCGTGAAAACGACATTTGCCGATGTAGCCGGACAGGATGAGGCCAAGGACCAGCTCAGAGAGATTGTTGACTTCCTGCACAACCCCAAGAAATATGCCGCTATGGGAGCCCGCCTGCCTAAAGGTGCTCTGCTCGTAGGTCCTCCGGGAACCGGTAAGACCCTCATAGCCCGTGCTGTGGCCGGTGAGGCCAAGGTGCCTTTCTTTGCCATCTCGGGTTCTGAGTTTGTGCAGATGTTCGTGGGAATGGGTGCAGCCAAGGTGCGCGACCTCTTCAAACAGGCTGCCGAAAAGGCTCCTTGTATCATTTTCATCGATGAGATTGATGCTATCGGAAAAAGCCGTGATGCCGCGATGGGCAACGATGAGCGCGAGCAGACCCTTAATCAACTGCTCACCGAGATGGACGGTTTCGATGCTACCAAGGGTGTAGTCATTCTGGCAGCTACTAACCGGCCAGAGAGTCTTGATAAGGCGTTGCTCCGTCCCGGACGATTTGACCGGCGCATACAGATGGAGCTTCCCGACCTGCAGGGTCGTAAAGCCATCTTGGCTGTCCACCTGAAGGACATCAAGCATGGCAAGATTGACCTTGACATCGTTGGTCGTGCCACGGCAGGCTCGTCGGGTGCTGAACTGGCTAACATCGTCAACGAAGCTGCCTTGCGCGCTGTGAAGCTGGGGAAGAAAGAGGTGGAAACCGAAGACCTGGAGGAGAGCGTGGAGACAGTCATTGCCGGAGAACAGAAGAAAGGTGCGGTGATATCGCCCGATGAAAAGAAGATTATCTCCTATCACGAAATCGGACATGCTATGGTAGCCGCCTTGCAGTCACACTCGGCACCTGTTCATAAGATTACCATTATCCCGCGTACGTCCGGTGCCTTGGGCTATACCATGCAAGTGGATTCCGGTGAGAAGCATCTGATGAGCCGTGACGAAATGAAGAATCGTATTGCTACGCTCACCGCCGGACGTGTGGCGGAGGAAATTATCTGCCATACCTGTACCACAGGAGCCAGCAACGATATTGAGCAGGCCACACGAATGGCCCGCGCCATGATTACCGTCTATGGCATGAGCGACCACTTCGGCATGATGCAGTTGGAACAGGTTCGCAACCGGTATCTCGGTGGCAACAGTTCGCTCATCTGCTCTGCTGAAACGGCAACGAAGATTGATGAGGAAGTGAGCGAACTCATCCATCAAGGCTATGAGAAAGCTAAGAAACTCATTTCTGAACACCTCGACGAAATGCATGCCGCTGCTGCCATATTGCTCCAGAAGGAGACTATCACCGGCGAGGAGTTCATGAAGGTGCTCCAACAGTATGAGAAGCCTGCCGAATTACCAGAAAGTAAAAAGTGATGGTAAATTTTCTCTTTCCGGCATTTCAAGTTAAGCCTAAGGTGAAATGAAATTAAGATGGATTAGAAAGAATGGAAGTAATAGATATCAGAAACGAGAAAATGGCAGCTTCACTTATTGAGAATTTGAAGCGCCGTCACTACGATGCATATTACTGTCACGACACAGAAGAAATGAAGCACCTTGTGGTGCAACTGATACCCGAAGGCAGCAGTGTTACGTGGGGTGGTTCCGCCACCATCCGTGACACCGGTGTGACGACCCTGCTCAAGGAAGGCAACTATCAGGTATACGACCGTGACGAGGCGAAGAACCCGGAAGAGAAGAAGGCCATTTACTTGAAAGCGTTCACGTGCGACTATTATCTTGCCAGCGCCAACGCCATCAGTGAGGATGGAGTTATCGTGAACATTGACGGCAATGGCAATCGTGTGGCGGCTATCACTTGGGGTCCGCAGCATGTCATTTTTATCGTGGGCATGAACAAGGTATGCCAGGATACGGATGCCGCCATCAAGCGGGCACGGTCGACAGCCGCACCTATCAATATGGCACGTTTCGATTTCAAGACACCTTGCCAAAAGGACGGTCGTTGCCATGACTGCAAGTCACCCGACAGCATTTGCAACTATATCTCCATCTTGCGCAATTCTCATCCTGCCAAACGTCACATTGTCATCTTGGTGAATGAGAATCTCGGCTATTGAAATTTCCGCATAGAATTAAAAACAACGAAAGCATCCGCCTCATTAAAGTTAGTAATGCAAAGAAGAAAAGTAGCCATAGATATTATTGCTGCCAATAAATTCAGCATAGGCGTGTTGTTGTTAGTTGGAACGGTATTTACGGTGTTATTTTTTCTTTTGTGGCCTTGGAAAGAAACCTTGCAGCAGTTTGCATATCAAGCATTGCTGTTCGCCGTCGTCCTCTTCCTGGGTATTCCTGTTCATGAAGGCATCCACGGCCTCACATGGGGCTTGGTGAATCGTAACTTCCGTAAGGTGAGCTTTGGGGTGATATGGAAATATATGACACCTTATTGCCACTATTCCGAACCGATGTCGCGGTGTAAGTATATTGTCGGAGCAGTCATGCCATTCATTTTTCTTGGTCTCGTTCCGATTGCCTATGCCCTGTGGAGCGGCAGTTTTCTATGGCTCTTGTTTGGAATTATTTTTATAGGCGGTGCCACCGGCGATTTATGGATGACCTTGCTGATTCTCAAGGAACCTCGTGATGCCCTGTTCCTCGACCATCCTTCCGAGGCCGGTTTTTATGTGATAGAGAATGATGACCCTGAGGAATAGGGCAAGGTATACATAAAATAGTGGGGTGACGACACCGTGTCCGTCACCCCACTGTAGGAAATATAGGAGCGGCATTAACCGCTGTCTTTATAAATATTGTTTATTGCTTCACTAAAATCTTTTCGATTCTACCGATATACATATCGTGGTAGTCACCATCGGCGTACCAGCGTTGGCGCACATCTTCGGGCATGTCCTCCATGCGGATGGGATGTTTGCTCCATTTGGTGCAGAGCACAGCGGTGTGGGCCTCTTCAAAATAGGGCGTTTCTTCGTCGGTCACCACATGCAGTCCCGTCTTTGCAATCTTGTCTTCATCGCGTCCGGAATGACTACCGATATAGGCCATCGTCTTTCGGTATTCGGGAGCGAAGAAGGTGAGGGAAAATTTATCCGAACCTTCGATGAACTCCTTGGTGAAGCGACTCTGACGGATGAACACAAACACCACGTCGGCACCCCACAGCACGCCCATGCCGCCCCAAGAAGCGGTCATCATATTCGTCTTACCGTCTTTGGTTGCTGCTATCAGCATCCAGTCTTTTCCGATGGCGGTGAAAGGATTTACCTTCCACTCAGCCGCTGTAATTTCTTTCATTTCCATCATTTAAGTTTTAATCCTTATGGCAAAGTTACTTTTTCCTTTCTTCAATCCCAAGTAATTGGCCTTAAAAGTTGCAGGCGATAACCCATTTTTAGACTCTGTTATCATTTTTCCCTTGCAAACAACCCTGTGTGCTGTTCTCTTTGTTGGATGATGCAGGGGCTGTGCGTCAGATGTTAAATGCAAGTTAAAGTGTGGAACGCGTTATGGTATGGAATGTTTTCTCTTTATCTTTGTGGAATAACAATGATAACCTCTATCTACATTATCAGAAATACGTTTCCTTTTATACATTGTAAAATATGACACTGCAAGAGATCCTCAATTTCCGTCGTGCCATTCGGCACTATGATCCCGCAAAACCTCTTGACCCCGAGAAGGTGAGGCACTGTGTGGAACTGGCTACCCTTTCGCCCACAAGTTCCAATATGCAACTATGGGAATGTTATCATGTCACGGACAAGTCGGTGCTGCAGCAATTGAGTCATGCCTGTCTGGACCAGCTATCCGCAAAATCTGCTCAGCAGATGGTGGTGTTTGTTACTCGACAGGACCTGTATAAGAGTCACGCCCGCCAGGTGCTTGCCTTTGAAGAGGAGAACCAGCGGCGCAACAGTCCCATTGAGAAGCAGGAAAAGCGAATAAAGAAATGGACGCTCTATTATGGGAAGCTGATGCCCTTCGTCTATTCCCGTTGCTTCGGTCTCATCGGTCTTTTCCGCAAGTTGCTCGTGCAGTGTGCGGGTCTGTTCCGTCCCATTGTGCGTCAGGTTTCGGAGAGCGACATCCGGATGGTTGTACAGCAGAGTTGTGCGCTGGCTGCCCAGACATTCATGCTCGCAATGGCAGAGGAGGGCTATGACACCTGTCCATTGGGAGGCTTTGACAGTCTGTTGGTGAAGCGTGCTCTGCATTTGCCCTATAATACCGAAGTGGCGATGGTTATCACTTGTGGTATCCGGCAACCAGACGGAGTGTGGGGTGACCGATTCCGTGTGCCTTTCAGCGAGACCTACCACCGTGTCTGATGTTGCAGCTTTCTTTTGCAATCTGATAAGCTTACTGCTGATGGGCATAGATGTCTTTTTACAGACCATGATGATTGGCAGAGCGACTGATGATGGGATTATTTCAGGTTTTTCATAAGATAGTGCATACTTCCTGGATGGCATATCTTAGCGTAAAAGATATTTAATTGTATTGCGAAGTGAAAGCTGTTGAATCATGTCGCTATAGATATTGGAACATTAAGTGAATGCTATTAAATCACATAGTACAAGGTATCGAATGGAGAAGTGAAAGACATTAGATTGCAACACTTAAGTCGTTTAGTGCGGCAATTGAATGAACTATTCTCATCAAATGCAAAGAGGGAGAAATAAAAAAGACTTTCAATCGGGGGGTAGGCCTCAATTGAAAGTCTTTTTCGTTATTAATAAGTTTTTTATCATTCGAAAGTCTTTTCCATAATTTTCTGAGTGGCTCCGGCCAGAGATGCAACGAACTTTCCGGCGGCTTCTCCCCGTTGTTGGATGCTGTCAGGAATGTCGTCAAGCTGTGTCATCTTGGTTTCAAAGTCATAGTAGTCAACCACCTCCAGTCCGGCGCCGCAAGCCTTTAATCCCTGTGCTTCCATAAAGCGTCGGTTGTTGGGACCGAAAAATACTGGAATGTTCCAGACAGCAGCTTCGATGGTGTTGTGGATACCTACACCGAATCCGCCTCCTACATAAGCTACATTTCCATATCGGTAGATGCTGGAGAGCAGGCCGAAGCAGTCGATGATGAGCACTTCTGCATCGGCAGCCTCTTCAGGCGATGTTTTAGTATATCGCACCACCTTGCGGCCCTTTAGTAACGACATGATTTGTGCCAAATGATCTTCTCCTATGACGTGAGGTGCCACGATGAGCTTCCAGTCCCGGTGCTTGTTGAAATAGGGAATGAAGATTTCCTCGTCGGGAGGCCAGGAAGAACCTGCCACGAAAATCATGGGATGTTTCTGTGGCTTTCCGTCGTTGGCGTTGCCTTCGTTGTTGCCCTTGTCATTGCCTTTCACAAAGGACTCTACGATGGGCAGGATTTTCGCTTGTTTCTTGATTTCGAGAACGCGGTCGAAACGCGTATCGCCTACCACATCTACCTTGTCAATGCCAATAGAGTTGAGCAGACGGAGACTTTCCTCATTCTGGACGAAGAAGTGAGTGAAACAGTTGAGCACCCGTCCGTATTCAGCCCCGTACCATTTGAAAAATACCTGGTTGGGACGGAATATGCTTGACACGCTGTAGGTGGGAATGCGGCGATGCTTAAGAATGTGGAGATAATTGTACCAGAATTCGTATTTGATGAAGAAGGCCATCACGGGATGCACAAGCCGCAGAAAGTGGCGTGCGTTGATGATGGTATCAAGAGGCAGATAGGTGATGATGTCCGCTCCTTCATAGTTTTTTCGCACCTCGTATCCCGACGGTGAGAAAAAGGTGAGCAGAATCTTATATTCAGGATGATCCTTACGGATGCGCTCTATCAAAGGACGTCCCTGTTCGAACTCTCCAAGCGAAGCTGCATGGAACCAAATGTATTTAGCTTCGGGGTCTACCTTTTCCTTGAGAATGTGGAAGGCGGCTTGCTCTCCGTTCCACATTTTCCGAACCTTCTCACTGAAAAAACTGGAGACCCAGACGCCTATAAGATAGATATAGATTATTATATTGTACATGAATAGCCTTACATTGAACCGTTGAGTACTCAGGTTCTGGCGGTTCCTGTTACTTAAGAAAGGAACCGCCGCAGTTGCGGAATGCTCATCCCAAAGTGCTTACCGCCTTGGCTATGCGGCGCAGAGTTTCCTCTTTACCGAGGAATGCGGAAATGTCGAACATACCGGGACCCTTGCCGATGCCGACGAGACAAAGACGGAAGGCGTTCATTACGTCGCCAAGTTTGTAGCCTTTGTCCTCAATCCATTTCATTACAACAGGCTCCTGCCCCTCGACGGAGAAATCGTCAATAGAGCTAAGCACTTCGCTGAGTTCACGCATCTGGTTGGCTGAATATTCCTTCCAACGCTTTTTCACCGTCTTCTGGTCGTACTCGGTGGGAGCGATGAAGAAGAAGGAGCACAGCGGCCAAAGTTCCTTGACGAACGATACGCGGTCCTTCATCATGTGAACTACCTGAAGTATTCTGTCGAAAGACTCGTCCACCCCATTGTTGGCAACAATGGGAGCAAAGAGTTTGGCTATTTCTTCGTCGCTCTTTCGCAGAATGTATTCGTGGTTGAACCAAGCAGCCTTCTTATAATCAAACTTGGCACCGGACTTGGAGCATTTTGTAATGTCGAAAGCCTTAACAAGCTCGTCCAGGGAGAAGATTTCCTGCTCTGTACCCGGGTTCCATCCCAGCAATGCAAGGAAGTTGATAACAGCCTCCGGGAAATATCCGTCTTCGCGATATCCACGACTTACCTCACCAGTTTTTGGGTCGTGCCATTCGAGCGGGAATACGGGGAAGCCGAGTCTGTCCCCGTCGCGTTTGGATAGTTTTCCCTTGCCTTCCGGCTTAAGCAGCAGAGGCAGATGCGCGAATCGAGGCATGGTGTCCTCCCATCCGAAGGCCCTGTAGAGTAACACATGAAGAGGTGCTGAAGGAAGCCACTCTTCGCCACGGATGACGTGAGATATTTCCATCAAATGGTCGTCCACAATGTTTGCCAGGTGATATGTCGGCAGTTCGTCGGCACTCTTATAGAGTACCTTGTCATCCAGGATGTCGCTCTTGATGCAGACATCACCGCGAATCATGTCGTCGACATGTACCTCTTGTCCGGGCTCAATCTTGAAGCGTACAGTGTACTGCTCGCCGTCGGCGATACGTTTTTGAACTTCCTCGGCGGGCATGGTAAGTGAATTACGCATCATCATGCGAGTGGATGCGTCGTATTGGAAGTTCTTTATTTCCTGACGTTTCTGTTCCAGTTCCTCTGGCGTATCGAAAGCGTAATAAGCCTTTCCGTTGTCAATGAGTTGCTTTACGTATTTCTTGTAGATGTCTCTCCGCTCGCTCTGACGGTAGGGACCGTGGTCGCCACCGAAACTTACGCCCTCGTCGAACTTAATACCGAGCCATTTGAACGATTCCAGAATATATTCCTCGGCACCAGGTACGAAACGGTGAGAGTCGGTATCCTCAATACGGAACACCAAATCACCACCATGCTGGCGGGCAAACAAATAGTTGTATAAGGCTGTACGCACTCCGCCAATGTGCAGAGCGCCTGTAGGACTGGGAGCAAAACGCACCCGAACTCTTCTTTCCGTCATACTTTGATTTTACTTATTTCGTGCAAAATTAATACATTTTTTTCTTTTTGTACCAATATTTTTCGTATTTTCGCAGGGTAATTTATAATAAGACGTTTCCATGAATGTTTTCTCTCATATAAACAACAGACCGGAACATTACTGGCGGAACATTGCCGGGCGTGTGGCACTGGTCATCGTTACGGTGGCCATCATCGTCTCTTTCTTGCCCAAGCAAAAGACGCAGCAGTTTGTCTATAAGGTGGGAGAACCCTGGCAATACGGTACTATCATCGCCAAATTCGACTTCCCTATCTATAAAAGCGAAACCGCTTTGGATAAAGAACGCGACTCTCTGTTACGCTACTTCCAACCCTATTACAGTTATGACAGTAGCGTAGAGTCAAAGGCCATCAAGCGTTTTCGTGAAGATTTTGCAGCTGTATCCCCCGATGTGCCGGAGGGGACAGAGGAAGTAATTGTCGACCGTTTGCATCGTCTCTATCAAGCCGGCATCATGACCACGCCGGAATATAACAGTATCCGTCGCGATACAACGAGCATGATACGAGTCATTTTCGGAAAGAATGCTGAGAGCATCCAGATTAACTGCATATATTCCACGATGTCGGCCTATGAGCAGTTACTTACCGATGAGGTGCTTTCTCGCGACCGGATCGCCATGCAGCACCTCAATCTTAATAATTATATTGAGCCCAACCTTGTCTACGACCGCAATCGGACTGAAACGGCACGCGACGACTTACTCAGCGGCATCACCTATGCCTTGGGCGTTGTCAAGGCGGGCCAGCGCATCATCAGTACCGGAGATATCGTTACTCCGACTACTGCCCGAATGCTCTATTCGTTTGAAAAAGAAGTGCAGCGAAGGTTGGCTACTTCAACCCAGCAGATAACTACCAACACCATCGGGGACACGCTCTATGTGTTGATTCTAGTGTCGCTCTTTACGATTTTCCTGGCACTCTTCCGGAAGGACTATTTCGAGAAGCCGAGAGCTATCCTTATGATTTATTTATGGCTCATCATCTTCCCGGTTTTGGTCTCGCTGATGATGGAACACAACTATTTCCATTTCAGCGTTTACGTGTTACCCTTCGCCATAGCGCCGGTTTTTGTTCGGGTGTTTATGGATTCGCGCACGGCCTTTATGACTCACATCACGATGGTGTTGCTCTGTGCGGCGGCATTGCGCTTCCAGTATGAGTTTATTGTCATACAAACGGTAGCAGGTATGGTGGCTATCCTTTCTATGCGTGAAATGCAGGTGAGGGCCCAGGTGTTCCGTACAGCTCTGTTTGTGTTTGTAGCATGTTGTCTCTCGTTCTACACGTTGAAACTCATGAGCATGGGGTCCGAATTTAATATGGGCACCAATATGTTCACCCATTTCCTTATTAGCGGTGTGCTTCTCTTGTTGGCTTACCCCCTGATGTATCTGGTGGAAAAGACTTTCGGATTCACCTCCGTTATTACTCTCATTGAACTGAGCAACACCAATAAAGGACTGCTTCGCAATCTCAGCGAGACAGCTCCCGGTACTTTTATGCATTCTATCACAGTGGCAAATCTTGCTGCAGAGATAGCCAATCGAATTGGAGCAAACAGTACGCTTGTGCGTACCGGTGCCCTCTATCACGATATCGGCAAGATGGAAAATCCCGGTTATTTTACGGAAAATCAAGAGGGCAGCGAGAGTCCTTTCGACAACCTCACAGAACGGGAAAGTGCGCAAATCATCATCCGGCATGTCACTTACGGAGTGAAATTAGCTGAAGAAGCGGGTCTGCCCGTGGAGATACGCGACTTCATCCTGACCCATCATGGGCGAGGCATGGCCAAATATTTCTACATCAAGTATCAGAACCAGCATCCAGATGAAGTTGTAGATAAAGACCCCTTTACCTATCCTGGTCCTAATCCATCCACTCGCGAACAGGCCATACTGATGATGTCTGATACTTGTGAAGCTGCCTCACACTCGTTGAAGGATTATACAGAGGAGAGTATCAGCCAAATGGTGAATACGCTCATCGACGGTCAAGTTGATGCAGGGTTCTTCCGTGAGTGCAAGATTACGTTCTATGATATTGCCGTGGCGAAACAGGTGCTCATTGAGCGACTGAAAGCTATTTATCATACACGTATAGCTTATCCGAAGAGCAAGGTGAAGGAAAAGGATAAGGTGGAAAAGGAAGAAGAGAAAGTCCTGACCGCTGAGAAGTCTACTGAATAGCATAAAACATAGCTTACCAAAAATGCCATTCGCCTTACAAAGAAGTCTTTTCCTGCAAGGCGAATGGCAAGTACTATAACATTAAACAGTTACTTCGATATTGACATTAATAACCTTAAACCTATAGAAATGAACTTTACACGTACACATTATATCGCAGGAGTAGGAAAAGTTCAAGCTGAATTGACAATAGAAAATAATCGAATTCAAAATTTCCGGCTGTTGCTTGACGGTCATCCTGTGAATGGCAGTGAAGCCATTGGTCATCTGCTCGAAGGGGTAGCTTTCGACCGAGAAGCAGTGAGCGCGCTTATTACAGACCCTTTTGATTTTCTTTACCAGTCTCCTCTTCGCGGGCGTGATCTGATACGTCTGCTCTTCGGCAGGGAACGACATCTGGCAAAACCAGAATGGCTTAAAATCGATCTCTCATCCAATAAGAATTCATCAGATACGGGCGGTGCAATACATGAGAACCGTTTGCACACTATTTGTGAGAGCGGCCTGTGCCCCAATCGCGCCGAATGTTGGCGTCATGCTACGGCTACGCTGATGATAGGGGGAGAGATATGCACCAGGTCCTGTAAGTTTTGCAACACCCGGAGCGGCAGACCGCTACCGTCCGACCCTGACGAGCCCCGGCGTGTAGCCGATGCAGTTCGCCGACTGGCATTGCGCTATGCCGTGATAACCTCCGTGGATCGTGATGACTTGCCTGACATGGGAGCCGCCCTTTGGAGAGACACACTTCGGGAGGTACGCTCTGCGAACAAAGACATTCGCATTGAGGCGCTGTTGCCCGACTTTCAGGGACGAATGGACTTGTTGGATATAGCTTTGGAAGGACAGCCGGATATTGCCGGGCACAACATGGAGACGGTGCGGAGGTTGACCCCGTCGGTCAGGAGCGTTGCACGCTACGACACCAGCCTTTCCGTACTCCGACATATTACGGAATCAGGTTATCGCGCAAAGACTGGTATCATGGTGGGACTTGGTGAAACAGACGAAGAAATTATGGAGACTCTTCATGACATTTTCGACACGGGCTGTCGCATCCTCACCATCGGACAGTATCTCCAACCCACGTCGCATCATCTGCCCGTGCAACGGTATGTGTCACCTCAGCGTTTTACAGAATATGGTCAAGCTGCTCGACGAATGGGTTTCACCCATGTGCAGAGCGGTCCCCTTGTCAGATCATCCTATCGCGCTGAGGAGGCTTTGGCAGAAGAGTAGAGACTTATCTGGTCTCCAGTTTATTCGCAGTAGGTACATGCTTGCATTTGCCACTGTATTCGGTGAAATCCACTCGGATGATATTTACCCTGTGAAAAGATTTCTCACAATAGAAATAGCCTCGTTCCTTGAAGTCGGGCGACAATTTGTCGACAAGCAGATGGAGGGCTTTCATCATCTCCTCTTTCGATAGATGAAGGTGGGCGGTGCCCCGAAGCAGCACACTTTCATATTCGGTGGTGAATTTTCCGGGCAGGAGGTTCACCTTGCCCACAATGCAGAACGACACGTCGGGATGTGCTTCCAGGGCTTTCAGCTTATGACCTTCGGGAGCGCAGTGAATGTAGATGGAGTGGTCACCGTCCCAGACGTAGTTGAGGGGAACACCATACGCCGTTCCGTCGGTGTCGACCATTGACAGTACCCCGTACTCGCTCTCTCTGAGCAGTTCGATAGCCCTTGATGCGTTCATCAACCGATCTTGTCGGCGCACGGTTTCATTAACGTATTTCATTGTCATTACCGGAATCGTATAGTAACTTAACATCCTTTTCCGTCAATGGAACAGGCAGGGGCGTCAGGAACATCGTCTGAAAGCGGCCGCAGTCCCACTTCTGCAGATGATAACGTCACTGACCCGTCTTCGCGAACATAGGCCGGAATGCCTACGTCACCCTCTGCACGAGCCTCTGCAAAAGCGGGATGATGGTCGCGCAAATGTAGAAATTCCGCAAGATTGTGCACGTGTTGTCCGATATCTATCACTTGAAAATTGGGATTGCCTTGTACCTGTCGCTCCACGTATTCGCAGTAGGGGCAGGTCTTCATTACATACATTTTTATCATCTTGGTAAAAATTTTCTTGCTTGCAAATATAGCTTTTCCATGAAGAATAAACAAGAAAAAGCAGTTTTTTATCTTTTCAGAAAGAAATTTCATACAAGCTTTACCGTCTTTAGAAGAAAGCCTGTTAATCAGTTCAATTAAGTCTAAAAAGGTAAAGAAAAACACAGTACTAAATATAAAAAGAAAGGACTCCGTAAGTTTGGAGTCCTTTCTCAGCATTGTTTTTAGATGAAAATAACAAGTGTGAACTTGTCGTTGGTTTATTTTACACTCCACTCAAAGACACCGCAGGATTGGTCTTCAGGCTGGATGACGTTGAGCCGGACGGCATTGGTCGTCACTTCGTCGAAATGTACGGTGCAGGCAGCTCCCTTTCTTACGGGATAGGCATCGGCATTGGCCACAGGCTGCCAATTGCCTTGTGCATCCTTATATTCCATGTTCCACTTATCAGGCACCTTGCATCCGCCCCAAGGCTGGTCGTCGTACCAGTAGACGGTAGCCGACTTGATGCTCTTGACCTGTGGGAAAGTATAAGTAATCCATTCCGTGCCGCCTTTCTTAGGCCACCAGTGGAAATAGGGTATCGAACGGTCGTTCTCGTCCTCGGGTACCAGTCCGTCGGTAATGCACTTGATGTTGGAACTCTGGTTTGACGAGGCTATCTTGGCTTGTGAGGCCAATGTGGCGGGTACAGCGGCCTTGGCAGCACTGATTTGCTGAGGCAGCCATACCTTCATGTTGCCGTTGCCGCGATGGCACCAGGCAAAGTAGGGAATGAGTTTCAAGGTCACTTTCCGGGTAGTGAGATTACCACTCTTGTCGTAAGCCAGTGTCTGTGCCTGTGTAGAGAGAGTGGTGACGGACTGGTCACGATAGAGCGTGAGCTGTTGCTTCAGACTGTCGGCAATGAAGTGATCATCGGAGAGAGTGCCTATGGTAAACGAGGGCTGACGGTTGAGCAAAACGCTCATCAGGTCGAAGTTGTTGTCGGGCCACTCAGCACAGTATACAACTGGTCCGCGCTCAACGCTGACAGCGCCACGGTCGGCAGTCACCTTGTTGTTGGCCTTGACCAGTCGGGTTTCCATGTCAAAATGGATGTCAATGCGGTCACCGGCTTTCCATTTCCTGTTCAGTGTCCAATACCCGTCCTTCGTCACCTGGGCATTTACGTCCTTCCCGTTCACGGTAATGGTGAATCCTGTGCGTTTGTCATCGGCAAACTCATAGAGGTCAGAGGGAACAGGCTGACCCTTCACCCAACCGGGAATACGAATTTTCAGTGTCCAGCGGCCGGCCTTGTTGCGTGTCACATTCAGGCGAATGTCACCATTCCAAGGATAGGCGGTGTGTTGGGCTAGTCCGACGTTCTTGCCGTCCACCTTCAATGATGCGGTGTTGTCGAGGAAGAGATTAACGTAGACATTGCGGTCCTTCACTGCATAGACATATCCCGGCAGCGAAGGCAGGAAACGGCAGATGTTGCTCGGGCAGCAGGCGCAGCCGAACCATGCCTGACGTTGGTGCTGTCCCATGCTTTCCAAAGGATTGGGATAGAAGAATCCACCGCCATCCATCGACACGCCACTGATGAGGCCGTTGTAGAGGGTGCGCTCCAGTACGTCGTAGTATTTCGATTCGCCGTGGAGCAGGAACAGACGGTAGTTCACGTAGACGTTGCCGATGGCGGCGCAGGTCTCGGCGTATGCGCTCATATTGGGCAGTTCATAGTTCTTTCCGAAGGCCTCGCCGTTGTTCGTGGCACCGATGCCTCCCGTGATGTAGAGTTTCTTGCCCACAATGTTCTGCCAGATACGGTCGATGGCGTGGATGTAGGCAGTATCGCCTGTCAGGGCAGCCACGTCAGCCATGCCGGCATACATATAGGCGGCGCGTACGGCGTGGCCCACGGCTTCGTCCTGCTCCACTACGGGCTTGTGGCTCTGCGAGTATTCTTGCTTGATTTGGGTCTTGCCGCGATAGTCGAGGAAGAACTTTGCCTCGTCAAGGTATTTCTTGTTGCCAGTGGCCAAATAGAGCTTGCACAGTCCCATCTCTGCGATCTGATGACCGGGTACCACACAGGCCTGTCCGGGGTTAGGACCCACCTCGCGTACCACACAGTCAGCATAGCGGATGGCAATGTCGAGCATCTTTCTTGAACCTGTGGCCTGCCAGTGGGCAACGGCTGCCTCGCAGAGGTGACCGAGATTGTAGAGTTCATGGCTCAAGTCCTCTTCCTTCGACCATCGGGTGGGTCCTGCCCAGGGATGCGGATGTTGCGGGTTCTGGGTGCGTGCGGTGTAGAGATAGCCGTCGGGTTCCTGTGCCTTGGCGATGATGTCGAGCACCGAGTCGATGTAGGCCTTCAGTTTCTTGTCGGGATAAGTCTGCAGGATATAGCTTGCGCCCTCAATGGTCTTGTAGGGGTCAGTATCGTCGAACGAGAATGGCATGAGCTTTCCCACGTCGTAGCTGGCACTGGGATGAGCTGCTCGTTCAAAGTTCTTGTAACGGCCTTCTGTCTCACATTTTGAGAAGGCGAGAGGAATGGTCACTTTCCTGCTGGTCTCCAATCGCTGTCCCCAGAAAGAGTGTGGTGCTACCTTTACTTGTGTGAAGGGAACGGGCGTGATGGGATAACCGCCGCTTTTCTGCTTCTGTGCTGACATAGGCAGTACTGCCATGCTGCAGAGAAGCAGGGTGATGACTTGTTTCATGATAGACATATTATTAATTCATAATTTATAATTCATAATTTAATTCATTATGAGGTTTCTTCGGGGAGCCGCCAATTCATAATTCATTATGAGGGTTCTATGGGAGATGCCGAAGTGGCTGCCGTCGTGCTGTTCATGATGGAAGGTAATGTCACTTTTTCACTTCCTCATTCTTATATGTCACCACAGCGACGAAGCCTCCGCCAGGAGCCAGGTGTACTTGCAGTGTGTCTTTGGCAGGCTGGTCTTTCAGCAGCTGATAGTCTTGTGCATTGCGGTCGGCATTGTGACCGTCTTGCAGGAGAGTGTATTGGTCGACCTTTATAGGCACGTTAAAGACATCGATGGGCAGCAGGGTATAGAGTATGTTGTGCCGTTTCACAGGGGGAAGCTCGCCCAATTCCTTCAGGTCGATGGTGAAGTCGCGTGGTGTCCAGTTGGTCAGTCCTCCAATGTACCAGGTGCTTCCTTTTCTTCTGGCCGTCACGATGTACTCGCCGAGCTGGCCTTGCAGGATGCGTGTCTCGTCAAACTCGTCGGGCAGCGAGGCCAGAAAAGAAGTGTACTCAGGCTCAGCCGCATATTTGGTCGGTGCGTCACAGAGCATGGTGAATGGCGAGTCATAGACAATGTATTCGGCTGCCTGATGGCAACGTGTTCCCTGAGAGATGGGCTCGGAGTATACGGCCTTCCACGTGCTGGGCGTGCCGTTTCGCATGGCACCTGGCGTGAAGTCGACGCGACCGCTTTGCAGGCGGATGAAGGGGAAGGTGACGTCATAGCGTGGATGGTCGTTTTCAATCTTTCCCCACTTCACTTCCTCCATGCCGAAGACACTCTCGTAATTCACAATATTCGGATAGGTGCGGTCCAGACCGACCGGTGTGTAGATTCCGTGGAGGTCAAGAATGAGGTGATGGCGGGCTGAGGCTTCAGCAATGCGTTCCACCATTTCCACAGCTGTTTGGTCGTTACGGTCCATGAAATCCACTTTCCAGCCTTTGATGCCCATCTTGGCATAGTGGTCACAAGCTTCCTCAAGATGCTCGTCGAGCACGTTGAACACCGTCCAAAGCACGATGCCTACGCCGCGTTTACGGCCATATTCAATCAGTTCGGGCATATTCAAAGCGTCGATGGGATGCATCAAGTCGCCACTTTTGGCATCGTACCACCCTTCGTCAAGGATGATGTAGGGCAGGTGATACTTGGCAGCAAAGTCTATATAGAATTTGTAAGTTGCCTGATTGATACCTGCACGGAAGTCCACACCTTGCAGATTCCAGTCGTTCCACCAGTCCCATGCCACTTTTCCTGGTTTTACCCAACTAACGTCGCCGATGCTATTAGGGCTGGCCAAAGCATAGACCAGATTGTTCACAGGCATGTCGGTGTCCTGTTCGGCAATAGCGAAAATGCGCCATGGTAGATCTCTCGGGCCCGTGATGCGGGCAACATACGGCTCACGTTCTACCACGTGTGTCATGTGGCGATAAGGATAGTAGCCCATTTTCTTGGGGTAGGGCGGCAGAACGGTGTTGAGTCCTCCGTTTTGGTCGGGACGTACAAATAGGCAGGGATAACTCTTCACATCGCTCTCCATCAGCGTCACCTTGGCTTGGCCGCAGTCTACTGTGGCAGGCAGGAAAGCCAGTTGTTGCTTGGCTGAGTCGAGAGGTGCCACGTTATAGGTAGCCTGGAAGGCCATGGCAAACGGGTCTTTTTGGTTGGTTGAATAGGACAACCATGATTTCTTGCCCTTGCCGAAATTGTATTTGGAGTTTTCGTTCTTGACGATTTGGTCACCTTCTTTTGTCGTGAAGAGACGATAGGCCACACCCTCTTCGGTGGCTATCACGCGGATGCCCCATCCGTTGTCCATCAGGAGGGTCATCTCTTTGCCTTCGAGACTGATTCGTTTCTGCCGGTAGAGGGGCGCGTCGATGGTTTGGCTCACTTTCTTGCGGCTCACCATTTTCACTTTCGGATGGTCGAAGACGCCAACGTTGTTGTCCAGAGTGAGGTTGATAATTGAGGGCTCAAGCAGCGTTTTCCCGTCCATTTTGATGTCGAGGTAGAGGCAAGTTGAAGTATTAACAGTGGCTTTAATTCTTCCCCAGGGTGCGGTGACCGTATATTTTTTGGCTGTCAGGGTGCAGAAGGGAGCCAGGAGACCTATAATAAATAAGGTAATATAGTGATGTTTCATTTGTTGTCAGTTTCTGAGTTTCCTTGATGCAAAGTTAGCTAAACATCTTGGAAATGGCTGCAAAAAACATCCACAAAGATGAAAAGAATCGTCCAAAAGCACGATTTTTTCAATGTCTTAGACGATATTTTCGTTCAAATGGATGATTCTTTCATTCGCTTAATATATTTTTCATTTACTTTGCGTTCAGAAACTTAATCATCCAAATGCGTTCGTCATTGTTCAAATGCGATCGTCGCGATATTACCTAAAGCAACACACATTATATAATAATATCAACCAATCAACGATGAAGCAATTTAACCTATCTGCAATTTGCATTGTAGCCGTGGCCATCGGTTCGTCTACATTGATGGCTCAAGCTTCACCTCGCCATTCTGCCAAACGACAGACTCCCATCATGGAAGTGCCATTTACAGCCGTGCACCTCAATGATGGTTTCTGGGCTCCTCGTATTGAGGTGAATCGTACGGTCTCCATACCTTCGGCTTTTAAGGAATGTGAGAAAAACGGACGTTTCGACAATTTCGCCATTGCCGGCGGACTGAAAAAAGGCGAGCACCGTGGAGATTTTTCTTTCGACGACACCGATCCTTACAAGGTCATTGAGGGAGCCAGCTATTCTCTCGCAGTGCACTATGATGCAAAACTCGACCATTATCTCGACAGTGTCATTAATATCATCGCAGCCGCTCAAGAGCCCGATGGCTACCTCACCACATGCGTCACCAACAAGTGCTATCGTCTCTCCGGTTGGTGGGGCACCCATAAGTGGGAGAAAATCAATTCGCATGAGCTCTACAACAGCGGGCATCTCTATGAGGCAGCCGTCGCCCACTACAAGGCTACGGGAAAGCGCACGTTGCTCAATGTAGCCATCAAGAACGCCGATTTGGTGTGCAAGACATTCGGTCCTAAGGAGGGACAGATACACCGTCCGTCGGGACATCCCATTGTGGAGATGGCTCTCTGCAAACTCTATAAGGTGACAGGCAATAAGCGCTATCTGGAAACGGCCCGCTACTTTGTGGAGGAGACAGGGCGCGGAACCGACGGTCATCAGCTCAGCGAATATTCGCAGGACCACAAGCCCATTTTGCAACAGGATGAGATTGTAGGCCATGCCGTTCGTGCCGGCTATCTTTATTCGGGAGTTGCCGATGTGGCAGCCCTTACAGGTGATACGGCCTATTTCCATGCTTTGGAACGCATTTGGGACAATATGGCCAGCAAGAAACTGTTTATTACGGGCGGAATTGGAAGCAGGGCTCAGGGCGAAGGTTTCGGCCCTAACTATGAACTGAACAATATGACGGCATACGCCGAGACTTGTGCTGCCATCGCCAACGTGTTTTGGAACTACCGGATGTTCTTGGCTACGGGCGATGCCAAATATGTCGATGTCTACGAGCGTGCACTTTACAATGGCGTCATCAGTGGTGTGTCGCTCAGTGGCAATCGTTTCTTCTATGACAATCCCCTTGAGTCGATGGGTCAGCACGACCGTCAGCCTTGGTTTGGTTGTGCCTGCTGCCCGGGCAACGTGACGCGTTTCATGGCCAGTGTTCCCCAGTATCAATATGCCACTCAGGGCGATAAGGTCTACGTAAACCTCTATATTCAGGGCAAGGCGCAAATCAATCAGCAACTCGAAATTGAACAGCAGACGCAATATCCATGGAATGGCGATGTGCAGCTCACGGTGAATCCCGGGAAGAGCCGCCGCTTCACCCTCAGTCTGCGCATCCCGGGCTGGGCCACCGATCATCCAGTACTCACCAATCTCTATAGTTTCGCAGACAAGGCCACTCCTTATATAATAAAGGTGAACGGACAGCCATTGCTCCATCCTTCTCTCAGTCTGAATAAGGGATATGTGGAGATTGAGCGCAAGTGGAAACGGGGTGACAAAGTAGAGATTATTCTTCCCATGGAGGTGCGTCATGTCGTGGCCAATGACAACGTGGAAGACGACCGTGGCAAGTTGGCACTTGAGCGCGGTCCTATCGTCTACTGCTTAGAAGGAGTAGACCAGCACGATTCCACGGTATTCAATAAGGTCATCACTGTGAACACTCCCATTGAGGCCAACTACCAGTCACAAAAGCTAGGCGGAATCGTCGAGCTGAGCGGACAGGCCGAGGAAGTTGAGGCTGACGGCACAGTGAAGAGCGTGCCCTTCAAGGCCATTCCTTACAGCACGTGGGACAACCGGGGCGCTGACCAGATGGAAGTCTGGATTCCCTCCTCTCCCGTTTATGCTCATGTGAAACCGGCTCCCACCATAGCCTCGAAGGCCCGAACCGTGTTTTATCAGAGCGCTATCCAGAAGGATGCACCCGAGACGGCTGCCGTGGAAGGAGAAGCATGGGGAGTGAATGACCAATGGGAACCTAAGAGAAGCAGTGATACCAGCAAGCCTTATCATTACTGGTGGCTCAAGCAAGGCACAGAGGAAAGCATCGCCTACGAATTTGACAAGGCATACACGGTGCACAACGTGCAGGTCTATTGGCTCGACTTCGACCATTATGACGGTAACTTCCGTGTGCCCGAGTCATGGCGTCTTTATTACAAGGATGACAAGGGCAACTGGCAAGAAGTGAACAATCACAGTGCATACGGCGTAGCCAGGGATTGCTATAATAGCGTAGACTTTGCACCCGTCACTACCACAGGACTTAAGATTATTGCTAAGCTCCGGAAAGGAGAAAGCGGAGGAGTCATTGAGTGGAAAGTGAATTGAAAATTAATAACCAACATTCAAATAAAACTATCTTAACATGAGAAAACCTAATCAAACCTCAGGAATCATCCTAAGTGAGAGGTGTAAGCAAATCCTATGCAGTCTCTTGCTGGGAACTGCCGGCGTGGTGTTTCTTCCAGTACAATCTTATGCAGGAACGGAAGTACCCACTCAAGGTCTCCAGAAAGTGAATCAAAGTAGTGTTACTGTCAGTGGCACAGTTACAGATATCAATGGAGAGCCTATCATTGGTGCCAGCGTGATGGAAAAAGGTGTCGCGGGGAACGGTACCGTGACCGATATCGACGGACATTTCACCTTGAAGGTGAATCGTGGCGCTCAGATTACCATCTCGTATGTAGGCTTTGTTACCAAGACGGTTTCCGGTAGTAAGGCCAAAAACATTGTGCTTGAAGAAGACCAGAAATCTCTCAACGAGGTGGTGGTCATCGGTTACGGTACGCAGCGCAAGGGCGACGTGACATCGTCCATCACCAGTATCAAGAGTGATGATTTCTCACAGGGCGACATCAAAGATGCCGGCGACTTGATTAAAGGTAAGGTGGCAGGTCTTACCATTACCAACAGTTCCGGTGATCCCAGCACCGCATCCAGCATTCGTCTGCGTGGCATCATCTCTCTTGAAGGTAGCAGTACTCCTCTTGTGCTTATAGATGGCATTCAGGGAGACCTCTCGACGGTGGCCCCCGAAAACATCGAGAGCATTGACGTACTGAAGGATGCTTCAGCAGCTGCCATTTATGGTACACGTGGTGCAGCCGGTGTCATCATCATCACTACCAAGAATGGCCGTCGCAACGGTGGCACCAATGTCAATTATTCGGGTTATGTTTCGTTATCCTCATTTGGCAAGAAACTCGACATGATGGACGGTGACGACATCCGTGCAGGGCTGACTCAGTTTAAGGATAAGGGCTACGATACCGACTGGCTTGATGCGGTGACGCGCACTGCCTTCACCCACAACCATGACGTTTCTATCAGCGGAGGTGATGCCAAGACTACTTATAATGCCGATTTCACCTATCGTAATTCACAGGGTGTGTTCATAAATACTTATTCTCGTGACATGCACTTCAATGCGAGTGTTTCGCATTGGTTCCTCAATGACATGTTGAAGCTGCAGTTCAACATCTTGAAGCAGTGGCATAAAAACGGACCTGTAGATGCAGCCTCTACACAAGTTTACCGTCAGGCCATCATGCGCAATCCTACAGAGCCCATCTACAACGAAGACGGCAGCTACTATGAGAACATGTCCATCAATTATTACATGAACCCGGTTGCCTTGCTGAAGGAGCATCAGGGAGACTATCGTACAGAAGATACCCGACTGACCGGCAACATCACCTTCGAACCCATCAAGGGATGGCGGACAAATCTGATGCTTAGCACCGACCGGTCGAACGCTCATGATGAAGGCTACTACACATCGAAGTATTACGACCAGGTCATCAACGGTCATACAGGTTATGCCTACCACAGCTACGGTTCGAGTAAGAGCGACAACCTCGAAATTACCTCTACCTATAAGCACAACTGGGGCTTGCATCGCTTCGAAGGATTGGTGGGTTACAGTTACATGTACAATGAGTACGACGGTTTCAATGCCAATAACACCGACTTCATGAGCGATTTCTACAAATACAACAACTTAGGCATAGGAAAGTTCCTCAAGGAAGGCAAGGCTGGTATGGGCAGCTACAAGAACGACAATAAGCTCGTCGGTTTCTTTGCTCGTGTCAGTTACGGTTATGCTGACCGTTACAACATTCTGTTGAGTATCCGTCACGAAGGTTCTTCTAAGTTTGGCGACAACAACAAGTGGGGTAACTTCCCCTCGGCTTCTTTGGGCTGGACCATCAGCAACGAGAAGTTCATGAAGAACATTAAGTGGATTAGCAATCTGCGTCTGCGTGCCGGCTTTGGTGTGACGGGTGTCATTCCTAATGATCCCTACCAGTCGCTCACCAAATGGGAACTCGGCACCACTTATTACTATGACAATGGTTCTTGGGAGCAGGGACTGCAAGTAGCCTCCAATCCTAACCCTGACCTGAAGTGGGAGAAGTCCACGGAGTTCAACATCGGTCTCGACTGGGGCGTGCTTGACGACCGCATCTCGGGTTCTGTGGATGTCTATCACAAGAAGACCTCCGACATGCTTTGGTGGTACGACGTGCCTTGCCCGCCCAACCTCTACAGTCAGACGCTGGCCAACGTAGGCAAGATGCGCAACATCGGTATCGAGATTGCCGTGAACGCCATTCCCGTGCAGACCAAGGACTTCCGGTGGAAGACAACAGTGACAGCTTCTCATGATGCCAACAAGCTGCTCAGTCTTTCCAACGACCTCTACCAGACAGCCAATCAGCATCTGGAGGCATATCTTGGTGAACCAATTAGTCTGAGCACCCAGCGCCTTGAGGTGGGCAAGTCTCTTGGTCAGTGGTATGGCATGAAGAGTGTGGGCGTTTCCGAGAATGGTCTTTGGTTGATTGAGAACAAGGAAACCGGCGAGGCCGAGGAGTTCAACGACAATATGCTCACCGACGACAAGTATCACCAGTATCTGGGCAATGCCCTGCCAAAGTGGAACGTGGGTTGGAGCAATACCCTCAAATACAAGAACTTCACCCTCAGCATGCAGTTTACGGGCCAGTTCGGATTCAAGATTCTTAACGAGGCTCGTGCCTACTATCAGAATAATGCCGTGGTCTACAACCGCTTGAAGAGTGCTGCCGACCCCATCGATGGACATGTGCTTGCCGTGAACCAGAAGCAGACCTTCGTGAGCTACTATCTGGAGAATGGCGACTATCTGAAGTTGGCCAACATGACGCTGGGCTACAATGTCCCATTGAAAGCCAATAAGTTCCTCAACGGTATCTACCTCTATCTCTCTGGCAACAACCTGTTCACCATCACGGGCTACGATGGTCTCGACCCAGAGTTGTCTAACTCTGACCCTCGGAGTTCCGGCATCGACTGGCGCGACAAGTATCCCACCATCCGCACCTTTACCTTTGGTGCTAAATTCACCTTCTAAAACTAAAGAACAATGAAAACACTATTCAACCATATATTGACTTGTGTTGCTTCAGGTGCGCTTGTGCTCTCTGCTGCATCGTGCACCGATTTGGATGAGACGACTTATGATGTCATTGCATCAGAACAACACGAATTTTCAGATACTGAGCTCGAACATACCATATCCCCTGTCTACAGCAGTCTGCGCGATGTTTACTGGGGTTGGTTCGGCATGAGTGACATTATGGACATGAGCTCCGATGTGTGGGGCGTTCCCTCTCGTATTGGTATTGGCTGGGGCGACCTCTATGTCTCCATGCACAAGCATGAGTTTAATTCAGAGATGGGATTCTTCTCCGTCAACTGGACCAACAACTACGCTGGCGTGAATGCCTGTAACAAGATTCTCGCCAATGATGCCATCGTGAAGGACGAGAGCATCAAGGCGCAAGTCAGAGCTTACCGTGCCCTCTATTACTACAACCTCTTCGACCTCTTCCGCAACATACCTCTCGACACCACCTATGTACACGAGGATGGCTGGACACCTGAGCAGGAAGCACCCCAAAGCACGTTCAACTGGATAGAGAAGGAACTGAAAGAGGTGGCTGACCTCTGCCCGAGCAAGGTGGAGATGGGCAAGATAAACAAGTATGCCGCCCACATGCTGCTGGCTAAGCTCTACCTGAACCACAATGCCTGGTTCCAGGACGACACCGACAAGAGCTGGTATCAGAAGGCCCTCGACGAAATCAACAAGACTATTGAAGGTCCTTTCAAGCTGGCAGGAACCTACAGTGCCAACTTCATGGAGGATATTTCTTCGTCGCCTGAGATTATCTTCGGCATCCCCTTGGAGAACAAGTATGCCGGTGGCAATTACATGGCCAATCTCTGGATTCACAATGCCGGACGTGCCCGCTGGAACTTCTCCGGCTGGGCTACAGGCGGCGGAATCGTGTTCCCGCAGTTCCTCGACATCTATGAGGAGGGTGACAAGCGCTACGACAACACCTGGACGGGCGGACAGCAGTACGCAATGGACGGTAGTCCTATTCTCGTTGACGGTGAGCCGCTGGTTTATACTAAGGAACTCCACAGCATTGACAATCCCGGCTGCTATCCTTTTGAGAGTTATCGACTCATCAAGTATGAAATCAAAAGCGGTGACTATGGCACGAGCTATGACGACGTTCCTTATTTCCGTTTGGCTGATGCCTATATGATTAAGGCAGAGTGCCTGCTGCGCTTGGGACAGGACGAGGATGTTGCCGCAGACCTTGTATCGCAGGTCCGCGCCCGTGACTTCGATGATGCCAGTAAGGCAACAGTGACTGCAGCCTATCTGAAGGGCGGCAGCAAATATGCCTACGGTCACCGTGAGAATCAGGGCAAGCAGGGCGAAGCCGACAAGTGGATTATCACTAATGAAGGCGGCGACGATATTGAGTTTGGTGGACTGCTCGACGAGTATGCTCGTGAATTTGTCTGTGAGGCACACCGTCGCGACGAACTGATTCGCTTCAACATTAAGGGTACTAACATGAACGTCTATAACGGCAAGTCGTGGTTCTGTAAGGATGCCGTCAGCGACCGTCACTGTGACATCTTCCCCATTCCTAAAACTGCAATGGACGGCAACCCCAAACTGAAACAAAACCCAGGTTACGGTACAACATCATCATCTAATTAAAAAGACCTATTATGAAAAGACACATATTATATATTGCAGCCCTTTTTGGTCTGTCCGCCACCTTCATGGCGTGCAGCACCGACCCGGACGATGCAGTAAGCAAGCACGTCTACAGTGAGAGCGAAAGCCCATACCTTCGCACGGACACCAGTGCAAACATCAGCGTTACCGCCGAGTTTCGCAAAGGACATGTCTCTCCTAAATCCATCAGCCTGAAGGATTACGCAGAGAAAATTCAGACTCATTTGGGAATGACGGTAGATGACATGATTGCGGGTCTGGAGACAGGCAAGGTGGTCTTCTACAACATCAATACCAACAAGGGTTCCTGGGACAAGACAGCCTATAACAATGGAACTGGCTGGAGCTACGATTCGTATGGAGGTGTTTCCGACACATCACAGGTGGCAAGCATCGTTCTTAACAAAGATGAAAAGGCACTTGAGGTGAGCGTTCCGGAAAATTCAGCTGCGGGCTTGTCGTTGACACAGAACGTGGGTTTCGCTATCAACAACGGAAAAGACTACGACGACTATGTGCGCTTTACCGTCAGCATTTCAGTTACCGATCCCGGCACTATCATTCAGACTATCAGTATTCCTGCAGGCGACTATGCTTCTACGGAATTAAGCTTCAGTGATATGGAGACAGCCATCACACAATGTATGGGCATGAGCGTGAAAGACTTTAACACGACAGTGCAAGATCCCGAAGGCGACATTGCCATGTATATGGTGGATGCCAACGGCAACTGGATAACAGACAAAGACTACACGGCCAACGGCATCGGCTACTGGTGCAACGGCGACGGCACGCCTCAGAACTGGGGTGATGGTTGCGTCTACTTCGTCGAGACTCACGACGGTACCGTAGGCATCGGACGTTATCCGGGAGTGGCTTCCGGCTCTACTTACAAGGTTCACTTTGTTTATGCAAGCAAGTCCGATTCCAGCAAGTTCATGGAACTGGTCATCACTGCTAACTTTGAATAGTCATGAAGTATAGTTTTCATATTCCACAAGTCCTGCTCCTGGCAGTCTGCTCTTTGCTCTGCCTGTCGTGCAGCGACGATGACGATGTGACTGTTGGTAACATCGTGATAGCTGAGGAAGAACTGAACAAGACCATCGCATGGGACGAGGTGGAGAGCTCCATCTCGTTCACCGCCGATGCGCCTTGGACCGCTACGGTGAGCGATGCTGCCACACGCGCCACTAATACACAACTCGACTGGCTCAAGCTGACCGTGGCCTCTGGTGAGGCTGGTGATGTAAAGATGCCTTTCCTGGTAAGCAAGAACGATAATGACACCTATCGTGAGGCTCAGATTACTATCTCTTGCGGGGGCGTGAGTTCGGTTGTAACCGTTCATCAGGAGGCTAATCCGGATGCCGTGCATACCATGGACCCGTCGCAGATTCCCAACTACGATAAATACTATCTGCCTGCCTCCGGCAACGAAGGCTTTGAGAAGGGAGCTGCCGGCATGTTGCGCAGCGATGCCCGTTGGTCTTGGTGGCGCATGAAGCAGAGCGACCACTTCTTCGTGTTCTGGGAGCCGGGCTTCGGTGACGATCCCAACAACGACTCCATTCCTGAGGCACTGCGTGTCGACGTGGACGATTTGCTGGCCAAGGCCGAGAAGTTCTATGACACGAACATTACGAAACTTGGCATGGCGGAGACAGGGCAGGGTAAGTCGCAGTTGGATAATTACAAGATGGAAATTTATCTGCTCTATCAGACCGAATGGCTTGCCACCGGTTCCGGCTACGACAACACCATTGGTGCCCTCTGGGTGAATCCGAGTACCTGTAAGCCGGTGGGCTCTACCATCGCTCACGAGATAGGCCACTCTTTCCAGTATCAGGTATCAGCTGACAAACTCTATATCGGAGAGGGACAAATCACAGACTATGGTGCTAACGTAGGTTTTCGTTATGGATTTGGTGAAAACGGAGCAGGCGGCTGCGCCTTTTGGGAGCAGTGCGCTCAGTGGCAGAGCTTCCAGGACTATCCGCAGGAGGCTTTCACTCAGGATGCCAATGTTCAGGTGTGGCTTAAGAATCATCACCGCCACTTCAATCATGAATGGCAGCGCTATGCCAGTTACTGGCTGCAATATTATTATACGCAGAAACATGGCATCAAGGCCTACTCGAACATCTGGCGCGAAAGCAAGTATCCAGAGGATCCCTTGCAGACGTATATGAGGCTCTACTGTGACAACAGTCTGAGCAAGCTCTACGATGACCTCTATGATTATGCGGCACGTTGCGCTGACTACGATTTTGATGCCGTTCATCAGTATCGTACTGAGGCCTCGCTCAATTATGCTACGAAACTTTTCGGTAGCAATGGAACCTATCAGGTAGGCTATGAGAATTGTCCGGGTACCACAGGCTTCAATCTCATTCCTTTGAATGTTCCTGCATCCGGTACCACGGTGAGCGTCACCCTGCAGGGCGTAACTCCCGGCTCGGCCTTGCCTTCTGGCGACCCGGGAACGGTGGTTGACGGAGACGGCAACACCAAGGGAAATGTAACGAATTATAACACTCAGAGCAATCAGAACGAGGACTTCCGCTTTGGCTTTGTTGCCGTTACCAGCAGTGGCTCTCAATATGGCACGATGAGCAAGGGCAAGAATGGTGAAGCTTCGATGACGGTGCCCTCCGGTACCCAGCGTCTCTACCTCTGTGTACTCGGTGCGCCCGATACCTACAATCGTCAGGCTTGGGATGATGATGAGACCAACGATGAACAGTGGCCCTATCGTGTGACCTTCAGTGGCACCGACTTGCTTGGCAACGTGACGATTCCGGAAGGCAGTCCCGAAGATATCACAATCAGCCATAACGTGAGTTGCGATGCCAGTTCGTCCGACTATCAGCTTGGCTCGCTCAACCTGCTCAGCAACGGCGATATGGGCAAGATAGCCAAAGCCTTCAAGATGCAGCCGTCCGAGATAGTTGCTGCAACGTTGGCTGCCGGCGATGTGACTTCCGCAGGCCCTGCCGAAGGACAGATTGCTGTAGCATTGACGAATCCCGACGGGTCATTGTCCTATTCTTATTCGGCTAATGGCACCGGCTTTTGGGTTGCAGCCGACGGCTCAGCCAGTTCTTGGGGTGAGGCACCCGTTTATTTTGAATACAGTGCCGACACCTACGGCTTGAATTATGGTCATAATCCCGGAAAGACAGCGAGTGGAAAGAGCTATGTCCTGAAGCCTACGTTTGTCTATAACTACGGAGGAAAACTTTATAAAGCCGTAGTATCATTGACAATGAAATTTTAGTTACCTCTTTTTACAGTTTGTGAGCAGTCTGCATGTTAGTGTGGACTGCTCACGATTTTTCTTTTCTATAATGAAACATCGTATATTCCTCTTCCTTTTATCTGTTTTTTGTATAACGCCAATCTCCGCTCAAAATGAATTCGCTGGTCGCACGCCTCTTCCCGATTCTGTCTTCGAGGCACAGGCATTGACACCGCCTATGGGATGGAATTCATGGAACAAGTTCGGATGCAATGTCAGTGAAAAGCTCATCATGCAGATGGCAGACGAGATGGTGGCTTCGGGCATGCGCGAAGCAGGCTATCGCTATATTGTCATCGACGACTGCTGGCAGGTGGAACGCGATTCTTTGGGATTCATCCAGCCCGACCCGGTCCGCTTCCCCCACGGCATGAAATATCTTGCCGATTATGTACATTCCAAAGGGCTGAAGTTCGGACTCTATTCTTGTGCGGGCAGTGCCACCTGCCAAGGTCGTCCGGGTTCACGCGGACACCAGTATCAAGATGCACTGACTTATGCCGAGTGGGGCGTGGATTTTCTAAAATATGACTGGTGCTCTGACGAGGGGCAGAAGGCTGAGGCGGCCTACGCTACCATGTCAGATGCCATCAAAGCAGCGGGTCGTCCCATCGTGCTCAGTATCTGTGAATGGGGAGAAAACCAGCCTTGGAAGTGGGGCAAGGGTATCGGTCAGATGTGGCGTATCACTCCCGATATTCGTGATGTCTATAACTGTGTTTTTGATTGGGGCGGCGTTGGCGTGCTGAACATCATCGACCGTGATGCCGACCTCTATGAATATGCCGGACCGGGTCACTGGAACGATGCCGAAATGCTAGAGGTGGGGAATCACGGCATGACCTATGATGAATATGTCACTCATTTTTCCATGTGGTGTATGCTTGCTGCACCTCTTTTCGCTGGCAATGACCTTGCCAATATGGATGCTGCCACCCGTGAGATACTCACCAATCGTGAGGCTATTGCCGTCGACCAGGATTCGCTGGGTGAGCAGGGCCGCAGGTTCATGGATATGGGTGACTATGAGATTTGGGCAAAGCCGTTGGCACACGGTGAGGTGGCGGTGTGCTTTCTCAACCGTTCGGAAACTCCATGGAAGCTCGACTATGATTGGAAAGCCAACACCATGTACTTTGCTAACGAGGTGAACATCCATGCTCATGACTACATCGTACGTGACCTTTGGCGACACAAGGACATCGGTACCACAGCCCGCCGCCTCAAGGCCATTGTCGCACCGCATGGCGTGCTGATGGTGAGGTTGCGACTTTCTGTATAGAGACAAAGAAGGAGAAAACTGCAACAGACACAGTTTTCCCCTTCTTTTTTTGTTAGGCTTTTGGTTTTTGACTAATTTTGTCGGTAATGATGAAACAATTATACAAATATTGTCTTTGGACTTTTCTCTTGACTGTCATCGGGAATCTCTTTGTGTCGAGTCAAGAGACTTTTGACAGCCGGTCCATAACGATGGAAAACGGATTGCGTTCCAATACCGTCCGGACAGTAGTACAAGATAGCAGAGGCTTTATCTGGATGGGTACTGATGAAGGCCTTTGCCGTTTTGACGGAAACTGTGTCACCTGTTACCGTAATAGTCTGACCGGAGCAGATCAGTATGTTTCCACCTTGAAGCCTTCAGCTAACGGCTTGCTGGTGGGAACTGGTCGTGGAGCTTTCTTTTTCAGTTATCGTAAAGAGACATTTACTCGCTATATTCCGTCGATTAAGACGGAGGTCCGGAGATTTCAGTCTGACATGGACGGAAATATGTGGGTGGCTACCATGGGACAGGGAGTATTTTGCTATAATTCTCGCAGTCACCGGTTGAAACGCTATCCTTTTCACTCTGTCAAAGGCAGAATCCATGGAATAGGAGTGGATGCTGACAACCAGATTTGGGCCCTTTGCCGGGAAGGAAGTCCTTCGGTATGCAAGCTCAATAAATCCACGGATAAATTTGAGGATATGTCCCGGTGTCTGGGTCAGCTCGTCAATGATGCGGTGGAAATTCTTCAGACCAGGGAAGGTGTGCTGTTGCTGGGCACCTGGGAACATGGTCTTTACGAGATAGGTCCTACCGGAAAGGCAACTCAGGTTTTCAGTCCTCAGAAAGCTGCTGTTGGCCGGCACTTGCATACCATGGTGGAAATGCCTGACGGAAACATTTTTATGGGAACCGACGACGGAGTAGTGGTGTTCAATCTGCATACACGTTCTTGGAGCCGGGAGCTGGTCCCGTTTGGTTCTGTCGGTAATAGCAACAGCCAGTTTGTTTATTCCATCTTGCGTGACAGGGAGGGTGGTCTGTGGATGGGTACTTTCTATGGCGGAGTGAAATACTTCTCGCCTATGGGAAGACGTTTCTTGAGCTACAGCAACGATGATCATGGCTTCGCGGGATTTGTGGTGAGTCACTTCTGTGAAGACAACTACGGGCGTGTGTGGATAGCCAGCGACGACGGCGGCCTGTCTTGTTTCTCTATAAAGCTGGGCCAGGTGGTGCCTTATGCAGCTCAGGGCGAACTGTCGCATTATAATGTGCATGCTCTCTGTATCGATGGCGGCGACCTCTGGGTAGGAAGTTATTCCAACGGTATTGTGCGTATGAATCTGGCTTCCGGAGCTTTGCGCAGGTATGACAGGGCCGATGGACTCGATGTCAATAGTTGCTATGCTATCTATAAGGATAAGCGTGGCAGACTTTGGGCGGCCACCATGGACGGTTCCATCTTTCTTTTTCAAACAGCGGCCGACAGATTCAGCAAGGTCTATAAAGTGGGTTCAATGGTCATTGATATTGACGACGACCGGCAGGGCAATCTCTGGTTCACCTCTCAGAATGACGGCCTTTACTGCTATGTGGCCAAGAGCCACAGATGGAAACATTATTGCCAGGCATCGGGTCTGCTGACCAATGATGGCACTAACTGCCTGGAAGTGGCAGACGACGGCACGATATGGGTGGGTACTGGCGGTGGTCTTCTCCGCTATATGCCCCGTGAGGATAAGTTCAGGGCTGTGACCTTGCCGCAGGAACAGCAGGAGGTGAATGGCGTGGTGAGTGACCAGGGCGTGCTTTGGCTTGCCACCTCGCGCGGCATTGTGCGTTATCAGCCTGGTCAGACTCCCTGGACTTTCAATAAGTTCGACGGACTGAAATCGGGACCTTTTCGTCCTAATGCGTGTTTGAAGACTTCTGACGGTCACATTCTCTTTGGCGGGCAGAGCGGTTTCACGGTGTTTGCTCCTTATCAGATATCTATCAACAGAAAGCAACCACCGGTCTTTATAACTCAGCTGCAAATATACAATCATGAACAGAATGTCGGTACAAAGCGTCTGCCTGAATCTCTTGATGCCATTGACCAACTCGAACTTTATCATGATGACAGAATGTTCACGTTGTCTTTTGCAGCCCTGAGCTATTGCTCGCCTGAAAAGAATCAGTATGCCTACATGCTCGAGGGTTTTGATAAGGAATGGAATTATGTGGGCAACCAGCATACCGCTACTTACACCAATCTCCCTGCGGGCAAGTATGTATTTCGTGTCAAGGCTACCAACAACGACGGAGTATGGAGTACGCATGAGGCCACACTCAACATCTATGTTCATCCTCCTTTCTGGATGAGTACAGGTGCAAAGATTTTCTATGTGTTGGTTATTGTTGGTTCCATCTACGGCTACGTTCAGTTGCGGATGAGAAAGGCGGAGAAGAAGCATCGTGAGGAAATCGCTAAATTGAATGACATCAAGGAACTGGAAATTAAGGAAGCCCGCTTGAAGTTCTTTACTATGATAGCTCATGAAATCCGCACTCCCCTTACGTTGATTATCGGACCGCTTGAACAATTGATAGCGAAAGTTGAGGAAACGGGCGTGGGCAAGGAATGGAAGGATACCTTGTTGCTGATAAACAAGAATGCCCACCGTCTCCTGGATTTGGTCAATCAGTTGCTCGACTTCAACAAAGTGCAGCATTCCGGTTGGAAGTTGCATTTTCAGGAAGCAGGTGTGGCAGATATGATGCGAGGAGTGGCAGAGCGCTTCCAGCCTTATTTGAATCAGCGAAATATATCCTTCTCAGTGGACTATCCTCCGGAAAGTCTTACTGCCGTTTTCGATGTGGAAGCTATAACGAAGGTCGTGAGCAATCTCATGACCAATGCTATGAAGTACACTCGTAATAGCATTCGACTCAGTGCGAAAGAAAATGAAGATAAGCTTCATTTCAGCATTGAGGTGGCTGACAACGGAGTGGGCATCAGCAAGGAGGAACAGAAGAAAATTTTCGATGCTTTTTATCAAGCCCGCGACAATAAGCCCGGTACGGGTATCGGCCTCTCGATTGTTGACTCTATAGTGAAACAGCATCATGGGGATATCAAGGTGAATTCGTCAGTGGGAAATGGTTCTGTGTTCGTCGTCACTCTTCCCAAATATCAGACAGAAACAGAGCCTTCTCTCAACGACAATAGCGAGAAACCGGCTGAAATGAAGATACAGGAAACTCCGGCTCTTCTCGATAATGAAAGCGACAACGGGCAAAATCTATTGGTGGTGGAAGATGACGAAGATTTGTGCAATTTCCTTGCAGATAATTTTCGTAAGCGCTACTCTGTTTTCACGGCTCACAACGGCCGTGAAGCTTTGGTAATGCTTGAGAAAAACGAAATGTCGCTCATCGTGTCAGACTGGATGATGCCGGAGATGGACGGCCGGGCGCTCCTCACTGCAGTCAGAGGGAATCAGCGGACAAGTCATATACCCTTTATCATGCTCACGGCTAAGACTGATGATAAAAGCAAGACAGAAGGCATGGAGAGTGGGGCAGACTTGTATATTGAGAAGCCCTTTGCCATGAATTATCTCAATGCCTGCATAGACAATCTGTTGAGAATGAGAAGATTGTTGATACAGAAGTTCGCTGCGACACCGACTGCACCCCTCCCAAAGATAACCAAGTCGCAGCCCGACAATATCTTCCTACAAAAGATGAATGCTGTCATTGAGGAAAACATTGACAATCCGGACTTGTCAGTGGGCTTCCTGGCGGAGCATCTTAATATTTCTCGTTCTGGTCTCTTTGCAAAGTTGAAGTCACTGGCCGATGTAACGCCGAACGAAATGATACAGATTGTTCGTTTGCGCCGTGCTGCCCAGTTGTTGTCAGAGGGGAATTATCAAGTCAATGAGGTGTGTTTTCAGGTTGGCTTCAATAGTCCTTCTTATTTTGCCAAGTGCTTTCAGAAGCAGTTTGGCATCAGGCCTGGAGAGTATAGGTCTAGTCAGATGTAGAAGAGAATTATACGCTATAAGTCTGGATTCGCCTTCAACTGTCGTTGGAGATATCAATTGCGCCTGTAGGGCACTACCTCCTACAAAACGTTATGAGAGGTAGCGCCTTACAGGCGCATTTCATTAGGAGTGGTCTTATCTGACAAAAAAAGAATTCCACCCTGTATTTGTAGTCGGGTTGTGAACGGATGAGTTTTTGTTCGCCGGGCAGTAATAGTTAAAATACAAAAACGTTAACAAATTATAAATAAAATAACAAATATCAGGAAATTTAAGACAATATAGGTAACTTTGCAACCAATTATTTTTAGAATTATTTAGAATGAGAAAGATTGTATTAGCGATTGCAGTAGCCCTTATGAGTCTTTTTTCCAGTAGTGCATGGGCAGGCGGACTGCTCACCAACACCAATTCGAGTGTAGCTTTCATGCGTAGCTTTGCACGTGAGGGAGTCATTGACAATGATGGTGTCTACTTCAATCCGGCCGGTGTCGCATTCTTGAGCAAGGGATTTCATTTTTCGGGAAGTATTCAGAATGTCTATCAAACACGAACCATTGAGAGCGGAATGACCATTCCTTCGATGGAAGGCACGCCTTATTATCAGCCCTTCAAACTCAATGGAGGCGACGAGAACGGGGTAAAGAAGTTTGAGGGAAAGGCATCCGTACCTGTGTTGCCCTCTTTTCAAGCTGCACTAGTCTATGACAAGTGGTCGTTCCAATTGGGTTTTTCTCTGATTGGCGGCGGCGGTAAGTGTACTTTCAACGACGGTCTTTCCTCCTTTGAACGTCAGGTGGCCTTGGTGCCTGCTCTCTTGGCAAGCAGTGGTTTCACTACAACCACCCCCGGTTATTCAGTGCAGAGTTATATCAAGGGACAACAGTATGTATTCGGAACACAATTTGGTGTAAGCTACAAAGTGAACAAGAACTTTTCGGTTTATGCTGGTATGCGCTTCAATTACATCTATAATAAATATCAGGGAAACATCACAAATATTACAGCCAATATAGACGGACAGGACGAGAATCTCTATGAGTATTTCGGAAACAAGGTTTCTCAGGCTAATGCTGCTGCCGCCGCCTACGAAGCACAGGCTGCCGCAACGACTGACGAAACCACTAAGGCTCAGCTTCTCGCAGCTGCTGAACAGTACAAGGCTGCCTCTGCCAAGATGGGCGCTGTGCAGGATGCTGTGGCTGATAAATATCTTGACTGCACACAGAATGGCTGGGGCATCACGCCGATTATCGGCATCGACTATCGGATAGGAAAGCTCAACATCGGTACCCGACTGGAGTTCACCAATCATCTGAACATTGAGAATGACACAAAGCGTGATGATACGGGCCTTTTTGCCGATGGTGTAAACACTCCCAATGACTTGCCGGGTATCTATGCTCTCGGTGCCCAATATGAGGTTTTGCCTACGTTGCGTGTCATGGCAAGTTGGCATTACTATTTCGATAAGGATGCCAAGATGGCGAATGATAAGCAGGAACTGCTTTCACGCAATACCCAGGAATACCTTGGCGGTGTAGAGTGGGATGTTGTCAAAGGTTTGACGGTCAGTGCCGGTGGACAGATTACCAGCTACGGACTTGGAGACGGAAGCTATCTTAGTGACATGTCCTTTGTAACCAGCAGTTATTCGATAGGCTTTGGTGCCAAATTCAAGATTTCAAAGAAGGCCAGTGTGAATATCGCCTACTTCTGGACCGACTATGATCACTTCGACAAAGAGTACGAGCAAACTTACACGGTTGGAAGTACTTCCATCACCGCTACGAATACTGACCGGTTTACCCGTAGCAACCGTGTGCTTGGTGCTGGAATCGATATTGATTTTTAATGATGGGCTGAACGACTTTTGTCTTCGGACATTACAACATAATTCTCTACTATATTTATTCATAACTACAAGCAAAAAAGACTTGCATCCCCAGTTTCGGGAGCAAGTCTTTTTTTGTTTGTCCGTTAAGCGAGCAGCCTCTTTCCGTCTGCCGGATTAATCTGTTTTTCTGTTTTCAGTGAAGCCATTCGTTCTCCGGCTGATTATTGTCGGTGGACTGAAATGTGTCGGCCTCACCGTAAAGTATCGTAAATTCGGACGGGGGCCTGCACAAGGCCGGCAGCCCTGCAATGGACGTGGGAGGGGCAGCAATGGTACTGTCACGCGGAACATCTCTCTTTGTCAGGCGGGACACCCCGGATTTTCCTCCTCCACGCAATATTGTGAGAGAGTGCGGGCAATGCGAATGAGGCCTTCCTTGAGCAGAGGCTTGGGGCAGGCGAGGTTGATGCGGATGAAGCCCTGTCCTGCCTTTCTGCCGTATGCGGTACCGGAGATTATCTTCACCTTTCCTTCTTCCTGTAGAATTTTGGCGGCCTCGTCGCTGGTGAGCTCAAACGACATGATGTCCACCCAGGCAAGGTAGGTGCCTTCCAGTTTCATCACGATGGCCTGAGGCAATTCCTCTCTGAAGAAATCTTTCAGATAGTTATAGTTATCGGCAATTTTCCGGTTGAGGGCGTCGAGCCAGTCCTCGCTTTCGTTGTAGGCGGCCTCCACTGCCACAGGACCAAACGGATTGACGTCGCAGAGTTCATAGATGTTGATGACGCGGTCTATTCTCCGGCGCCATTCGGCATTTTGGGTGATGATGTGTGCCATCTGCAGTCCTGCCGTGTTGAAACTCTTTGAAGGCGAATCGAGGGTGACAGAGATGCGCGCGTTGCGCTCATTGACGGCGGCGAAGGGTGTGAAGGTAATGCCGGGCATGACCAGTTCGCAATGGATTTCGTCGCTTACCACGATGACATGGTTTCTCTCACAGATTTCTCCCACCCGTTCCAATTCCTCCGGTGTCCACACGCGGCCTGTCGGGTTGTGAGGATTGCAAAGCAACAGTACGGTAACCTTCTCGTCACGGCATTTTTGATCCAAGTCGTCGAAGTCGATTCGATAGGTCAGGTCGTCGCGTTTGAGCAGGGTTTCTTCCACAAGACAGCCCTGGTTACGGATGCTGCTGAAGAAGCAGTTGTAGACGGGAGTCATTATCAGCACTTTCTCGCCCGGCAGAGTCAGTGCCTTGATGGTGGCACTGATGGCGGGCACCACGCCGGTGGTATAGAGAATCCAGTCGCGTTGGATGTCCCAGTTGTGGCGCCGGTGGTTCCAGTTGATGATGGCGTCATAGTAACTGTCTTCCACTTTTGTATATCCGAACACTGGATGAGCGGCGCGTTCCTTCACGGCTTTCTGTATGGCAGGTGCCACCGCGAAGTCCATGTCTGCCACCCACATGGGCAGTACATCGTCGGGCAGGGTGTCCCACTTCATGCACCGTGAACCTCTGCGCTCTACAATCTCGTCGAAATCGTATTCCATAGTTTATTTATTATTTCTTGCTTCTTTCCTTGATGACGATGTCCTCTCGTTTACCTCTCGCGAACTGGTCGAATGTTATCTTGTCAATCTTGTCGGCTACGATGGTGCCGCTGATGGGATTCTTCACCTCGGTGATGGCGCCTTTTATTTGTGCGTTGACATTCGAGCAGTCCTCGAAGGCGCGGTCGCAGGCAGGGTCGAAGGTGCAGTCCTCCAGTGTCACATGGTCCATGTAGCAGAGGGGCTGTTCACCGGAGATATGGCAGCGCACCAGTCGGATGTTCTTCGAGTGCCAGGCCAGATATTCTCCGTTGAGGTCCGAATCGTAGACGGTTACATTGTTGCATTCCCAGAAACTGTCCTTTGTCGTAATTTTCGCATGGTGTACCTCCACGTTCTCGCAATACTGGAATACGTATTTAGCATCGCTTACCAGTCCGTCCACATAGATGTTCTTGGAGAACATGAAAGGATAGGTGCCTTGGTGAAGTTCCACGTTCTTAATCTTCAGTCCGTCCACGCGCCAGAAAGTTTCATCGGCGTCGGTAATCTTGACGTTCTCCAGTTCGAGGTTTTTCATCTCACGGAAGAACTTCGGACCGTCTATCACACAGTCTTTCATCACCATGTTGTCGCTGTACCAGATGGCGGAGCGGGAGTTGGGGGCAAAGTAGCAGTTGGTAATTAGTGAGCCGTCAACGTGCCACCAAGGATATTTTCCATAGAACTTAGAACCTGTACATTCGAGGTTCTTGCAGCATTTAATGCCCGATTCACCGTCGGTGATGGTTATGTTTTCAAGTCGTGTGTCTTGAATGCCAAAGAGAGGGCGTTCGCCTCCGTAAGTTTTGTCTTTTATAAGTTGCATTGTTCTATACCTTACTGATTATATAAGTGTACCTTATGAATTTCACGTGCAAAGGTACAAAAACAATGCCAAAGTCAATGTGGACAAATTACGGAATGTGCCTAACCGGGTAGTGCTGTCTTTGGTCATTCACTTGTCCTTCATGCCTATAAGGACAGGAAACTTGTAAAAAAAGAAACGGAGAACAAAGTCTAAAAGACTTCTGCTCTCCGTTCCATTATCGAATGATGTTCAATCTCTTATTAGAGGTTGGGGTTCATCTTGTTCCACTCGCTGATGGGAGGAATGATGCCGAGGTCGATAACCTCCTGACGCATGTTGCAGAGGTGCTCGTAAGACTTCTGCAGGTCAGCCATTTCTTCCTTGGTACCTGTGGGTACTGTGTAGTGAACACCGGTCTTGTCGATGGTGGTGGGCAGAGCCATCATCACGTCCTTGATGCCGAGCTCAGGAATGTTAGCGTAGCAGCCTGCGGGCAGAGTGAACTTCTCGCCACCCATAGCAGCCTCGATCATCTTCACTGCGTTGTAGGCAGGGCTCTGGAAAGAGCTGCGGCCACGGAGTTTGATGATGTTGGAACCACCCTGTACGGTGATGTGCTTGATCTCCTGCCAGCGCTCGTCGCTGAGACCCATCTCTGCGAGGGGCTTGCCGTCGATCTTCACCTGAGAAGCGAATACGGCCATCTGCTCACCGTGACCACCATAAGTGTGGGCGCCGGTCACCTTGTCCTGCTGAACACCGAACTCCAGTGCCAGAGCCTGCTGCAGACGGGTAGAGTCCAGAGCTGCCAAAGAGGTCAGCTGGTTGGGCTTCAGACCAGAGTGAATCAGTGTGGTCAGAGCGGTAACGTCAGCGGGGTTGAAGATCACTACTACGTGCTCTACATCCGGGCAATATTTCTTGATGTTGTCACCGAAGTCGGCTGCAATCTTGCAGTTGCCCTTCAACAAATCCTCACGGGTCATGCCTGCCTTACGGGGAGCACCGCCAGAGGAGATGATATACTTAGCACCAGTGAAAGCCTTCTTGGCAGCCTCAGCAACCTTCTCGGGGTTGTTCATGTCCTCTACTGCGGGAGCGTAGTAGGTGACATTGGCACCAGGAAATGCGCACTGCTGAATTTCATCGAATACTCCATGAACACCGGGCTCATAAATGTCGTAAAGACAAACATTAGGAGTAAGACCAAGTGTCAGGACTGTTTGAGCCATGTTGGAACCGATCATGCCGCCTGCACCGACGATGACCAGCTTGTCATTTGTTAAATAATTCATAACTACTTTGTTGTTTTATTGAATGTTCTAACTACTTGCAAAGTTAATAAAAAATCATGGCGAATGATATTTTTTCTTTATATAATTTGTTGTTTATTCTTAAAAGAACTATCTTTGTCAAGTCCGTTTGGCAAAACAGGAAGCTCCTCGTTGAGTTTTTGCTTTTGAACAGGTTTCGAAATAGTTTCGAAATGATACGGATGCATCGCTATAAAACTATTAATGTCTATGGAAACTATCAACAATCGTATCGCCGACCTTCGCGAACTCATGCGGAGGGAGCATCTTTCGGCTTTTATTTTCCCCAGTACCGACCCTCATCACAGTGAATATGTTCCTGACCGGTGGAAGGGACGCGAGTGGATTAGTGGTTTCAACGGCTCGGCAGGTACTGCCGTGGTGACGCTTGATGCCGCAGCCCTTTGGACGGACAGCCGTTACTTCCTCGCAGCGGAAGAACAACTGAAGGGCACAGAATTTCAGTTGATGAAACTGAAAGTGTCGGGTACGCCCTCTATTGCAGAATGGCTGGTGGAGCAGTTGCGCAATGCGGAGAGCCCCGAGGTGGGACTTGACGGAATGGTGAACTCGCTTGCCGCCGTGGAGAGTCTTGTCGCCGAACTGCGCCATGCCGGCATCACCCTGCGAACCAATCTCGACCCTCTCTCCGTGATATGGAAAGACCGTCCATCCGTGCCTGACAACCCCGTGGTGATTCAGCCCTTGGAATATGCGGGCGAGACCGTGCAGAGCAAACTCAAACGACTGCGCAAGGCATTGCGTGAGCTTCATGCCGACGGAATGTTGGTGTCGGCGCTCGATGATATCGCGTGGACGTTGAACCTGCGTGGAACGGACGTGCATTGCAATCCTGTTTTCGTGGCTTATCTGTTGGTAGATTCCAAAAAAGCTACCTTATATATAAATAAGGTGAAGCTCACTGACGAGGTGAAAGACTACCTCAAAGAACAGCAGGTAGAGGTGCGCGAGTACGACGAGATAGGTGACGGACTTCGTTCCTATGGAGAATACAACATCCTCCTCGACCCTGATGAGACCTGCTACACGTTGGCAAAGAAGGTGCGCACGCAGGAAGTGGTACGTGCCACTTCGCCCCTGCCTGCCATGAAGGCGGTGAAGAACGAGAAGGAGATTGAGGGCTACCGTAGGGCAATGCTGCGCGATGGTGTGGCGATGGTGAAATTCCTCAAATGGCTCAAGCCTGCCGTGGAGGCGGGTGGACAGACGGAGATGAGCATCGACCGCAAGTTGACTTCCCTTCGCGCGGAGCAACCGCTCTTCCGAGATATCAGCTTCGACACCATTGCCGGATATGGTCCCCACGGTGCCATTGTACATTATGAGGCCACACCGGAGACCGACGTACCTTTGGAACCAGAGGGATTCCTGTTGCTCGACAGTGGTGCACAGTATCAAGACGGTACCACAGATATCACCCGTACCATAGCACTTGGTCCTGTCAACGATGAAGAACGGCGCATCTACACACTGGTGTTGAAGGGACACATCCAGTTGGAACTCTGCAAGTTCCCCGACGGTGCTTCCGGAACGCAGATTGACGCACTGGCTCGTGAGGCGATGTGGCGTCAGGGACTGAACTTCCTTCACGGTACAGGTCATGGTGTGGGTTCCTATCTCAATGTGCACGAAGGTCCTCACCAAATCCGCATGGAATATATGCCCGCTCCCCTTCATGCCGGTATGACGGTGACCGATGAACCGGGACTCTATCTTGCCGGAAAGTTTGGAGTGCGCATAGAGAACACCTTACTCATCCGTCCTTACCTGCAGACGGAGTTCGGTCGTTTCCTGCGGATGGAGCCTCTCACGCTCTGTCCTATCGACACCGCTCCCATCATCCCCTCCATGCTTCTGCCCGAGGAGATAACTTGGCTCAACGAATATCACGAGTATGTCTATGAGACCCTCTCTCCCCATCTGAACGACGAGGAACGGAAATGGCTGAGGGAAGCAACGGAAGCAATTCATAATTCATAATTCACAATTCATAATCAAATATGTTTGCGTAGTAAAGCGGTACGAAACGCACAATCAAATGCGGTGCATGAAAGATATATGTTATATACCTTGAATTGATGAAGAAAAAAGAAACGCGCCTGCAAGGTTCTACCTTTATGCCGTGAATAATATCGGTAAAATGGTAGTGACTTGTAGGCGCGTTTTTTCGTAGTTATCAATAATTTATCGAAATACATTGATCGCGTCGCACATGCGATTATGAATTATGCATTGTGAATTGTGAATTATGAATTATCTTAAATAGTCGCACATGCGATTATGAATTATGCATTGTGAATTATGAATTATCTTACATTCCCATCCTCCCGTTTCCTTTTTCCGTCTGCATGAAGTCGTTCTTGATATTGCTCTCATGCGTCTTGACCTGATGCTTCATGTTGCCGAAGCTATAGGTGAGGGTCAGAGCTAAGTGAGGAAAATCAATATCAAGGTTCGTGGCGTAGTGAAAATCGCGCCCCTCTGAGTAACCTTTGAATTTCAGGTTGCCGTTGTGATGGAATCCCATTGAGGCGCGGAGTGCCACGTTCAGCTTGTCTTTGATGATGTCACGGCTGAGGCTTCCGAAGGCGCCACTGAAACCGTCGCTCCATCCCTGCAGACTGTAGTTACGGGTGCTGAGCATGACGTTGGCGCTCAGTTTCAGTTTCCAGGGCAGTGTCTACTGCAAGCCCATCGTCGCGTTGGCGGACCAGCCGTGGTTCCTCACTCCCAACTCCTCACTCCGCGCGTCCATGTAGCTCGTGCTGCCGTTCAGTGTGAGACGAGTGTTCTTCGATGCGTTCCAGTTTACGTAGAGATTGCATAGCAGGTAATGCTCTTTCACGATATTGCTGTAAGTGGTGTGCTGAATGCCGTCTTCATAGAATTCATACTGATTGATGCTGTTGTTGCTGAAACGGTATTGCATGGTGGCGTTGACAATCAGTTTCTGAGTGAACGAGTTGAACACCAGTCCGAAGTTGTGGCTCTTTTCCACGTCGAGGTTGCGGGTGCTTCTGTTGGTCAAGTCCACAAGACTGTCTTCCTCTGCCCCCAATAATAATAGTCATTGTCCGAGTGGGAGGGAGCGTAGGAGAAAAGATAGCTCAGGGTGAACGACCGGGTGCGCTTGGCATTGAGAAACTTCTGATAGTCGGCGCTCACGTTCCAACTGTTGTAGAGCGGTAGATCGCGCGTCTTTCCATTGTACGACATCCCGTCGCCATAGTAGCCGCCGAAGAGCGAGGTGGTGTTGTGGTCGGTCTGCCGCTGGCTCCAGCTCATGAAGCTCACCTCCATGCCGACGTTCTGCGTGGAGTCGATGTCATAGATCATTGACAAACTGCCCGAACCATACTGCTGGTGCTGCGACACGCTTGAGCCTGTCTTTGTTGTGGCGTCGCCCGCTGAGGTGGTATTCACAGTCTCGATATTGGAATTGATATCCTTGAGATACTGGAAGCCATAGAAGGCATTGGCGGAAAGCGACAGCTTGCCTTTCTGCATGTTGAAGAAGACGCGGGGACTGATAATCTCAGACGCTGCCTGGAGTGCCAAATTGCCGAGGTAGCCGTCTGTCTTATCACTGTATTCGTTATCGTCGGTTTCCCGTCATTTCTCAGCTCCAATAACCTTGACTGAAGTCGTGTCCCACGTGGGACACGATCATCTCCCATGTGACGCATAATCTTTTCCCACGTGGGACACGATCGCCTCCCACGTGGGGCACAATCTTTTCCCACTTGAGGCATGATCATCTCCCACGTGACGCACAATCTTTTCCCACTTGGGACTCGATGTCTTCCTAACTTCTAATCTGTCTCGTTAACGCTGGATAGTCCCGTGAAACAGCTTTCCTGTGAGTCTGTTTCACTGACTGAAAAGAATAAGACTAAAATGCTGTTTTATGTATAGTCCGTATGTGTCGTTTTAGAAGGGTAGAGCTGTGTTCTATCTGCAAGACGTTAGTAAAATGCAAGGATGCTTGCGCAACTGACACCTATTTTATTATTTATACGCAGGTTATTATATTTATTTTACTGAACTTTCGCAAGCAGTTATTTTATTGATAAACAGACTGGATGGGAAGATCCATACCCCCTCCGGGAGTAGACTCTATCCTCCGCCATAACGAGGAGAATCCCAACCGTTATTCGACATGGCATTTTGTAACTTGTTTGGGGTCGGTTGCTGAAAACCTTTTGAGAATAGCCCCTTCGATTAACAGGGAGTCGAAAGGGACCTGCAGCCCTGCAATGAATTGAAAAATGAACGACTGATGTAGCTCTCCTTGAGTGCACATTCACTGTCTTAACGCAAGTATATAAGCGAATTATTCACTTGCGATAGTTGAGTTTATTTTATATGTTCAGGTTATAATAATAGGTGCAGGGACTGTCACCCTATATATCTAAGTTTACATAAAATATATTGAACGACAGCTCCCCATACTATTATTAAACACACATCTATCTTGTTTAAGATAGAAGTCTCTTGTTTGATAATAGAAATTTCCGGTATCTTATGATGGAAACTTCCCGCTTGCTTATGTCGGGAACCTCTTACAGTGACCCCACCATAGCTTCGGAAACCTCTGAAAGTCGTGGGAATCATAAAAAATACTTGTAAATATTTGCTGTTTTGGAAAATAAGCTGTAATTTTGCACCGCATTTTGGAGTCATTGTACCCCAATGTAAAAGTATAATCATTAAATAACAAAAACAAAAAGCAAAATGATCATTGTACCCGTAAAGGATGGTGAGAACATCGAAAGAGCTCTCAAGAAGTTCAAGAGAAAGTTTGAAAAAACAGGTGTTGTGAAAGAGCTTCGCGCTCGCCAGCAGTATGACAAACCCTCTGTCTTGAAGCGTCTTAAGATGGAACATGCCATCTATGTGCAGAAGCTGCGCCAGGAGGAAGAGTAATTTTTTTCTTCCCGAAAATTTGGTAGTTTGATTTAATTTCCGTATATTCGTTGCCGAAAAAGTAATAGAAAACGGGAAAGGTCCAGCGGACCGGACTCTGTAAACTTTAATATCGACAACGCATGGAGATGGTTGAGAAATTCCTTACCTATCTGAGTGACGAAATGAATCGGTCGCCTAGGACGGTGGAAAGCTACTCGGACGACCTAAGAAGTTTTGAGGAGTTTTTCAAGGGACTTGACCATCAACTTTCGTGGGACAGCGTTGACGCTGATGTCATCCGTGACTGGATGGAGTGTATGATGGAGAAAGGAAACAGTGCATCGTCTGTAGCCAGACGATTGTCGGCACTGCATTCCTTTTTTCGTTTTCTGCTCAAGCGTAACCTTGTCAAGCGTGACCCTTCGCATGGAATTCTCGCACCGAAGCAAGCACGTCCGCTTCCGCAGTTCGTCAAGGAGTCGGAGATGAATCGACTGATTGATGATGTGGAGTGGGGCACAGATTTCGAGTCCGTGCGTGCGCGTACCATTATTATTGCATTCTATGAGACAGGTATGCGTGTTAGTGAACTAACTGGGCTAAATGATGCTCAGGTGGACTTCATCAATATGCAGCTTCGTGTCACCGGCAAAGGCAACAAACAACGAATAATACCATTCGGAGATGAGCTTTTTAAGGCCCTGCAGCACTATCAGCAAGAGCGCGACAAGAATATACCTCGAATCAGCGAGGCTTTCTTCGTAACGGACGAGGGCGACCGTATGAACTATCAGCAGGTACGTAAAATTGTGCAGCGCTGCCTGGGACAGGTCACGACATTAAAGAAACGCTCGCCGCATGTGCTCCGTCATAGTTTTGCTACGGCCATGCTCAATCACAACGCCGATATAGAAAGCGTAAAACGTCTGTTGGGACATGAGAGTGTGTCGACTACAGAAATCTACACACATACCACGTTCGAACAGCTAAAGAGAGTATATAATGATGCCCATCCCCGGGCGTGAGTCTAACCTTTTAAAATACGGAGGTAACTATGGAAATTAGAATTCAGTCGGTTCATTTCGACGCTACCGAGAAACTTCAGGCTTTCATTGAGAAGAAAGTTTCTAAGTTGGAGAAAACATTCGATGATACACAGAAAGTGGAGGTGCAATTAAGAGTTGTCAAACCTGCCACCGCCCTCAATAAGGAAACAAGTCTTACCGTGACCGTTCCGGGAAACACGCTCTACGTAACAAAGACATGTGACACCTTTGAGGAAGGAGTCGACCAGTGCTGCGACTCCATGAAGGTGCAGCTTTCGAAATTCAAGGAAAAGTTGAGAAATAAATAAAAAAAATCCCGAAAAGTTTTGGGGAATAAAAAAATAGTCGTATCTTTGCAGCCGTTTTACAACGAGTTCCTATGAAGGTCGATAAAACGGCTGCGGGATTTGCCTCTTTAGCTCAGTTGGCCAGAGCACGTGATTTGTAATCTCGGGGTCGTTGGTTCGAATCCGACAAGAGGCTCAAAGGTTATCAAGAGAGATGACCGGAACAAAATAAAGGGTGGTTACCAGAGTGGCCAAATGGGGCAGACTGTAAATCTGCTGGCTCTTGCCTTCGGTGGTTCGAATCCATCACCACCCACCAAATCTCAATGGATTTGATTCTTGCGGAAATAGCTCAGTTGATAGAGCACTAGCCTTCCAAGCTGGGGGTCGCGGGTTTGAGCCCCGTTTTCCGCTCTAAAAACCTTGCTGTAATAGCTCAGTGGTAGAGCACTTCCTTGGTAAGGAAGAGGTCCTGAGTTCAACTCTCAGTTACAGCTCTATTTTTTTTGATTTATTCTATAAGAAATCAGAGAAAAACAATATCATATCGATAATTTAATTGATTAATATAAACAAATAAAGCTATGGCTAAAGAGACGTACGTGCGCACTAAACCGCATGTTAACATTGGTACAATTGGTCACGTTGACCACGGTAAGACTACTCTGACCGCAGCTATCTCCAAGGTGCTGCATGAGCGTCTGGGTACTGGTGAGGAGGTTAAGTCCTTCGATCAGATTGATAATGCTCCCGAGGAGAAGGAGCGTGGTATCACCATCAACTCCGCACATATCGAGTATGAGACTGCAAAGCGTCACTACGCTCACGTTGACTGCCCGGGACACGCTGACTATGTGAAGAACATGGTTACTGGTGCTGCTCAGATGGATGGTGCTATCCTTGTTGTAGCTGCTACCGATGGTCCTATGCCTCAGACTCGTGAGCACGTTCTGCTCGCCCGTCAGGTAAACGTTCCCCGTTTGGTTGTTTTCTTGAACAAGTGCGATGATCCCGAAATCGACGACGAGATGATTGACCTCGTGAAGATGGATGTTCAGGATCTGATTACCTCCTACGGTTACGAGGAGGATACTCCTATCATCTGTGGTTCTGCTCTCGGTGCACTGAATGGTGTAGCAAAGTGGGAAGACAAGATTATGGAGTTGATGGACACTGTTGACACCTGGATTCAGGAGCCTGTCCGTGAGGTTGATAAGCCTTTCTTGATGCCTGTTGAGGACGTGTTCTCTATCACTGGTCGTGGTACTGTTGCTACTGGTCGTATTGAGACTGGTCGTTGCAAGATTGGTGATGAAGTTCAGTTGCTCGGTCTTGGTGAGGACAAGAAGTCTGTCATCACTGGTGTTGAGATGTTCCGTAAGACTCTGGATGAAGGTGAGGCCGGTGATAATGTTGGTCTGCTTCTCCGTGGTATCGACAAGGATGAGGTTAAGCGTGGTATGGTAGTTGTGCACCCGGGTGCTATCACTCCTCACGATCACTTCAAGGCATCAATCTACGTGCTGAAGAAGGAAGAGGGTGGTCGTCATACTCCATTCGGTAACAAGTATCGTCCTCAGTTCTATCTCCGTACTATGGACTGCACTGGTGAGATTAAGCTCCCCGAGGGTGTAGACATGGTAATGCCTGGTGATAACGTTGAGATTGAGGTAACCTTGATTTACAAGGTAGCTCTGAATGAGGGTCTCCGTTTCGCTATCCGCGAGGGTGGTCGTACGGTTGGTTCTGGTCAGATTACCAAGATTCTGGAAGACGTAGCTGAGCAGGGCTAATCTGCAAAGCTTCTCAGATATTAGGCTTTAAGCCGAAGTCCCCGTGACATTTTTATATTACGGGGATTTTTCTACGGGTTTAGCTCAGTTGGTAGAGCACTGGTCTCCAAAACCAGGTGTCGGGAGTTCGAGCCTTCCAACCCGTGCTAAAATAAAGATAATATGTTTAAAAGGATAGTAAACTACATAAAGCTCTGTTATGATGAGCTTGCGCATAAAACCACTTGGCCATCACGGGCTGAGTTGCAACACAGTGCAATGGTTGTATTATCTGCTTCCCTTATCATTGCATTAGTTGTGCTCGCTATGGACACGGTGTTCGAGAACGTGATGAAGGCTATCTATCCCAATTAATAAGGAAACAAGCAAATGGCTCAATCTGGTAGAAATTGGTATGTACTGCGTGCTGTATCTGGAAAGGAAGCTAAGTTGAAGGAATTCATTGAGGCTGAAAAAAAGAACAACGCGTTGCTTGCAAATCATGTTTTCGAGGTTTTGATACCTATGGAAAAGCATGTAACCCAGCGAAACGGTAAGCGAGTGGAGAAGGAAAAGATTTCTCTGCCCGGTTATGTTTTTGTAGATGCTGAACTTGTTGGTGATGTTGCAATTACGCTTCGTAATCTGACAAATTGCTTGGGATTCCTTGGTGGATTGGATAACCCCACACCTGTTCCTCAGTCGGACATTAATCGGATGCTTGGTGCCGCTGAAGAGACGGAAATAGAGGCTGAGACTTCTATTCCTTTCTATGTCGGCGATACTGTTAAAGTAACTGATGGTCCATTTACAGGTTTTGAAGGCATTATTGAAGATGTCAACTCCGAGAAGAGGAAACTTAAGGTGATGGTAAAAATCTTCGGGCGTAAGACACCCTTGGAACTCGGTTTTATGCAAGTTGAAAAGGCTGTTGAATGAGTTGTTACGGGCTTGTTCCGCCTTTTATAAAAATCAATCAATAATTTTTTAAACAGAAATGGCTAAAGAAGTTGCTGGATTAATCAAATTACAGATTAAAGGTGGCGCTGCGAATCCTTCACCTCCCGTGGGTCCTGCTCTTGGTTCTAAGGGTATCAACATCATGGGCTTCTGCAAGGAATTTAACGCCCGTACCCAGGATAAGGCCGGCAAGGTTTTGCCAGTTGTTATCACCTACTACACTGACAAGTCATTCAGCTTCGTCATTAAGACTCCTCCCGCAGCTGTTCAGCTTAAGGAAGCAGCGAAGGTCAAGTCTGGTTCTGGTCAGCCCAACCGTCAGAAAGTTGGAACTGTGACTTGGGATCAGATTCGCACTATTGCCGAAGATAAGATGACCGATTTAAACTGTTTTACTGTAGAGAGTGCCATGAAGCTGGTTGCTGGAACAGCACGCAGCATGGGCATTGCAGTTAAAGGGGACTTCCCTGGTAAATAATTATAAACTTCAATTAAAAAATGACAAAGCTGACAAAAAATCAAAAATTGGTAGCTGATAAGGTTGAAGCAGGGAAGATGTACACACTGAAGGAAGCATCTGAACTAGTAAAGGAAATTACCACTACTAAGTTCGACGCCTCACTTGACATTGACGTCCGTCTTGGAGTTGATCCTCGTAAGGCAAATCAGATGGTTCGTGGTGTTGTTTCTCTGCCCAACGGCACCGGTAAGGTGACACGTGTGCTCTGCCTCTGCACTCCCGATCAGGAAGAAGCCGCCAAAGCAGCAGGAGCCGATTATGTCGGTCTTGATGAGTATATCGATAAGATTAAGGGCGGTTGGCTTGATGTCGATGTTATTATCACTATGCCTTCTTGCATGGGTAAGGTTGGCCAGTTGGGTCGTATCCTCGGTCCACGCGGTTTGATGCCTAACCCCAAGAGTGGTACTGTGACAATGGACGTTGCCAAGGCTGTCAAAGAGGTAAAGCAAGGAAAGATTGACTTCAAGGTTGATAAGGCTGGTATTATCCACACTTCCATCGGTAAGGTTTCAATGACTGCTGATCAGATTTACGGTAATGCCAAGGAATTTATCAATACTGTCATTAAGCTCAAACCTGCAGCCGCTAAGGGTACATACTTGAAGAGTATCTTTATTTCGAGTACAATGAGTAGGGGTATCAAGATTGATCCTAAATCTGTTGAATCTCTCTAAAATTTTGTAAAAATGAAGAAAGAAGTAAAAGATACCATCATTGTAGAACTTGGCGAGAAGCTCAAGCAGTATCCTCATTTCTATCTCGTTGATGTGACGGGTATGAATGCAGATGCTACTAGCAAGTTGCGTCGCAAGTGTTTTAAGCAGGAGATTAAGATGGTTGTTGTGAAGAATAAGTTACTTCACAAGGCTTTCGAAGCTTCTGATATTGATTTCTCTGAACTTTATGGTTCGCTGAAGGGTAACACTGCTATTCTTTTCTGTAATACAGCTAATGTACCCGCAAGGCTCCTGAAGGACAAGGAATATACAACAGCAGGTGTTCCTGCACTCAAAGCTGCCTATTGTGAGGAAGGCTTCTATGTTGGAGCCGACAAGCTGGACGAGCTTGCAGCATTGAAGAGCAAGAACGAAATTATTGCAGACATCGTTTCTCTGTTGCAGTCTCCTGCAAAGAACGTTGTTTCTGCCCTCCAGTCAGGCGCAAACACTATTCATGGTGTGCTGAAGACTTTAGGCGAGCGTCCTGAGTAAAAATTAGTAAGTCAATCAATCATTAGTAACGAATAATTAAAGTTTAGAATAAAAATGGCAGATATTAAAGCTATTGCAGAAGAGTTAGTAAATCTCACTGTAAAAGAAGTAAATGAGTTGGCAACCGTCCTGAAGGATGAGTATGGAATTGAGCCTGCTGCTGCAGCTGTTGCTGTTGCTGCTGGTCCCGCTGCTGGTGGCGCTGCTGCCGCTGCAGAGGAGAAGACTGAGTTTGATGTTGTGCTGACCGACATCGGTGCTACAAAGCTCCAGGTTGTGAAGGCCGTTAAGGAGGCTTGTGGTCTGGGTCTGAAAGAGGCTAAGACTCTCGTTGAGAGTGCTCCCGCAACCATCAAGGAAGGTCTTTCTAAGGACGAGGCTGAGAACTTGAAGAAGACTATCGAGGCAGCCGGCGCTAAGGTTGAGCTCAAGTAATCTGAGTAATTATTCACTCTTTACATAATCTGGTTAGGATTTGCCCAGTCGGTGAGTCCTAACCTTTTTGTGTCTCTTATCGTTTTATTCGTCCTTACCAATACTTTTTCGGTATTATCTTTTTCTTATGTCGAAACTTATCAACAATAGAATCAATTTCGCAAGCGTCCACAATCCGTATCCTTATCCGGATTTCCTTGACGTCCAGTTGAAGTCGTTCCGTGACTTCCTTCAGTTGGATACTCCCCCCGAGGAACGCAAGAATGACGGTCTTTATCGGGTGTTCGCCGAGAACTTCCCAATTACCGACACACGTAACAATTTCGTTCTTGAGTTCCTTGATTACTATATTGATCCGCCTCGCTACACTATTGATGAATGTCTTGAACGCGGACTGACATATAGTGTTCCTCTGAAGGCCAAGATGAAGCTTTATTGCACGGATCCAGACCATGAGGACTTCGAGACCATTACGCAGGACGTATTCCTTGGAACCATTCCTTACATGACCGATAACGGCACTTTCGTTATCAACGGTGCCGAGCGTGTTGTTGTGGCTCAGTTGCACCGTTCACCGGGCGTATTTTTCGGTCAAGGCGTTCATGCTAACGGCACCGTTCTTTACAGTGCACGTATCATTCCTTTCAAGGGTTCTTGGATTGAGTTCGCAACGGACATCAATAACGTGATGTACGCATATATCGACCGTAAGAAGAAGTTGCCCGTAACAACCTTGCTTAGAGCCATCGGTTATGAGAGTGATAAAGACATTCTTCAGATATTCGATCTTGCCGAGGAAATCAAGGTAAACAAGAAGAACCGTCGTGAGCTTATCGGTAAGAAGCTTGCAGCTCGTGTGTTAAAGAGCTGGACTGAAGACTTCGTCGATGAAGATACCGGCGAGGTTGTGACCGTTGAGCGTAATGAGGTAATCCTTGAACGTGAGACTGAAATCACCGAGGATAATTTCGATGAGATTCTTGAAAGCGGCAATTCAACTGTGCTGGTGCACAAGGATGAAGAGGCTGCTAATCGCTATGCTATCATTTTCAATACGCTGGCTAAAGACCCCAGTAACTCTGAAATTGAAGCTGTTCGTTACATTTATCGTCAGCTCCGTAATGCTGACCCTGTGGATGATGCTAGTGCTCGTGAAGTCTTCCAGAACCTTTTCTTCTCAGACAAGCGTTATGATTTGGGTGAAGTAGGACGTTATCGCATCAACAAGAAACTGGGTCTCGACACTGATCCTGACGTGCGTGTTCTCACCAAGGAAGACATCATACAGATTATCAAATATCTTATCCAGCTCATTAACTCCAATGCAACTGTAGATGATATCGACCACCTTTCGAATCGTCGCGTTCGTACGGTTGGAGAGCAGCTGGCTAACCAGTTCTCGATAGGTCTTGCTCGTATGAGTCGCACTATTCGTGAGCGCATGAACGTGCGTGACAACGAGGTGTTCAAACCCATCGACCTTATTAACGCCAAGACCATCAGCAGTGTCATTAATTCATTCTTCGGAACCAACCCGTTGAGTCAGTTCATGGATCAGACTAACCCGTTGGCCGAAGTGACTCACAAGCGTCGTCTCTCTGCCCTGGGTCCTGGCGGTCTTTCGCGTGAGCGTGCAGGTTTCGAGGTTCGTGACGTTCACTATACTCACTATGGTCGTCTTTGTCCTATTGAGTCGCCTGAAGGCCCGAATATCGGTCTGATTTCATCTCTCTGTATGTATGCCAAGATTAATGATCTCGGCTTCATCGAGACACCTTACCGTGTAGTGACTCATGAGAAGGATGCTGAGGGCAATGTTATCACTAAGGTGAACATGAACAACGATGAAGTTCAGTTCCTCACTGCTGAGGAAGAGGACGATAAGTACGTTGCACAGGGCAACGCTCCTCTGAATGAAGACGGAACGTTCATCAACCCCACCGTACATACTCGTTTAGAGGCTGATTTCCCCGTTGTGACACCCGACAAGGTCGACTATATGGACGTTTCGCCCCAGCAGATTGCTTCTGTGAGTGCCGGTCTTATTCCTTTCCTTGAGCATGATGACGGTCACCGTGCCCTGATGGGATGTAACATGATGCGTCAGGCAGTGCCTTTGCTGCACAACGAAGCACCTATTGTCGGTACAGGTCTGGAGAAGCAAGTCTGCGAGGACAGCCGTACCATGATTACCGCTGAAGGTGACGGTGTGATTGATTACGTTGATGCTACGACCATCCGAATTCTCTACGATCGTACAGAGGAGGAGGAGTTTGTAAGCTTCGAGCCTGCATTGAAGGAATATCGTATTCCTAAGTTCCGCCGTACCAACCAGAACATGACCATTGACCTTCGTCCAATCTGTAACAAGGGTCAGCGCGTGAAGAAGGGTGATATTCTTACAGAAGGTTATGCAACTGAAAATGGAGAGCTCGCTCTGGGTCGCAACCTTCTTGTGGCTTACATGCCTTGGAAGGGATACAACTACGAGGATGCAGTGGTGATTTCCGAGCGCATGGTACGTGACGATGTGCTTACTTCTGTTCATGTTGATGAGTATTCACTCGACGTCCGTGAGACCAAGCGTGGTATGGAAGTGTTCACCGCAGATATCCCCAATGTCAGTGAGGAAGCTACTAAAGACCTCGACGAGAATGGTATCATCCGTGTCGGAACTCGTGTCGAGCCCGGTGACATCATGATTGGTAAGATTTCACCTAAGGGTGAGAGTGATCCTTCACCTGAGGAAAAGTTGCTTCGTGCCATCTTCGGTGACAAGGCAGGTGACGTGAAGGATTCTTCACTGAAAGCCAATCCTTCGTTGAGCGGTGTGGTTATCGACAAGAAACTCTTCTCCCGTGCTGAGAAGACCCGTGAGTCGAAGAAGCAGGATAAGATTCTGCTCCAGAAGATTGACGAGGAGTACGAGGCAAAGGGTCAGGAGCTTAAGAGCATGCTCGTTGACAAGCTCATGACACTGACGGAAGGCAAGGTTTGCATGGGTGTGAAGGATTATACCGATGCCGAGATTATCACCAAGGGCAGTAAGTTTACGGTTGCTACTTTGACGAATCTCGAGTATGAAGGAATTCAGAGCAATGGATGGACCGATGACGAGCATACCAACGGTCTTATCCAGAAGCTCATTATGAACTATATACGCAAAGACAAGCAGCTTCAGGCTGAGCTCAGCCGTCGCAAGTTTGCCATTACCATCGGCGACGATCTTCCTTCTGGCATTCTTAAGATGGCCAAGGTGTATATCGCAAAGAAGCGTAAGATACAGGTGGGTGATAAACTCGCAGGTCGTCACGGTAACAAGGGTATCGTTTCCAAAGTGGTTCGCATGGAAGACATGCCGTTCCTTGAAGACGGTAGACCAGTAGACTTGGTGCTTAACCCTATGGGTGTGCCGTCTCGTATGAACCTGGGACAGATTTTCGAGGCCATTCTTGGTGCTGCCGGACAGAAGCTCGGTGTGAAGTTCGCTACACCTATTTTCGATGGTGCTAAACTTTCTGACCTGAAGGAGTGGACTGACAAGGCAGGACTGCCCAACCTCTGCTCCACTTATATTTACGACGGTGAGACCGGTGAGCGCTTTGACCAGCCTGCTACTGTAGGTATTACCTACTTCCTCAAACTGGGTCACATGGTTGAGGATAAGATGCACGCTCGTTCTATCGGTCCGTACTCTCTTATCACACAGCAGCCTCTCGGCGGTAAGGCACAGTTCGGTGGCCAGCGATTTGGAGAGATGGAGGTCTGGGCTCTCGAAGGCTTCGGCGCTGCCCATATTCTCCAGGAAGTGCTTACCATCAAGAGTGATGATGTCAATGGACGATCCAAGGCTTATGAGGCCATCGTCAAAGGCGACCCCATGCCAACACCAGGCATCCCCGAGTCGCTCAACGTGCTGCTCCATGAACTTCGCGGTCTCGGCTTGAGTATCAAGCTCGATTAATACGACAGTTTATTTTGCAGTTCAATATTGACGGATTCATTATTCACAGTTCATAATTTATCGAAATATGGCTTTCAAAAAAGATAATAAGGTAAAGACTAATTTCTCAAAGATCACCATCAGTCTCGCTTCTCCTGAGGAGATCAAGGAAAATTCGTATGGTGAGGTCACCAAGCCTGAGACCATCAATTATCGCACCTACAAACCGGAGCGTGACGGACTTTTCTGTGAGAAGATTTTTGGTCCCACCAAAGACTATGAGTGCGCCTGCGGTAAGTACAAGCGCATCCGTTATAAAGGCATCACTTGCGACCGATGCGGAGTGGAAGTGACTGAGAAGAAAGTGCGTCGCGAGCGCAGCGGTCACATCGAGCTCGTAGTGCCGGTGGCCCATATCTGGTATTTCCGCTCACTGCCCAATAAAATCGGATACCTGCTGGGATTGCCTACAAAGAAACTCGACAGCGTAATCTATTACGAGAAATATATTGTCATTCAGCCGGGAAAACTGGCTGGGATGACCGATCCGGAGACTGGCGAGGAGATTAACGGTTCTCACAAGTACGACCTGCTTTCGGAAGAGGAATACATCGACATCATTGACAACAAACTGCCCGAATCGAACCTCGACCTTGAGGACACCGACCCTGACAAGTTTATTGCCAAGATGGGTGCCGAGGCAATTCTCGACCTGCTTCACAACCTTGATCTTGACAAGCTGAGCTACGAGCTCCGTGACCGCGCTAACAACGATTCCAGTCAGATGCGCAAGAATGACGCTCTCAAGCGTCTGCAGGTTGTGGAGGCCTTCCGTTCTTCCAAGGATGTGAACAAGCCTGAGTGGATGATAATGAAGATTATTCCCGTTATCCCGCCTGAGCTACGTCCTCTCGTACCTCTGGATGGCGGTCGCTTTGCTACTTCTGACCTCAACGACCTTTATCGTCGTGTCATCATTCGTAACAACCGTCTGAAGCGCCTCATTGAAATCAAGGCTCCTGAGGTGATTCTCCGTAACGAGAAGCGTATGCTCCAGGAAGCTGTCGACTCCCTTTTCGACAACAGCCGTAAGGCCAGTGCCGTGAAGAGCGAGAGCAACCGGCCTCTGAAGTCACTCTCTGACTCTCTGAAAGGTAAACAAGGCCGCTTCCGCCAGAACCTTCTGGGTAAGCGTGTCGACTATTCAGCTCGTTCGGTTATCGTCGTAGGTCCTGAATTGAAAATGGGAGAGTGCGGTCTGCCAAAGCTCATGGCAGCAGAACTCTATAAGCCGTTTATCATTCGCAAGCTCATTGAGCGTGGAATCGTAAAGACAGTCAAGAGTGCCAAGAAGATTGTAGACCGCCGCGAGCCCGTTATCTGGGATATTCTTGAGAATGTGATGAAGGGACATCCTGTGCTGCTTAACCGAGCTCCTACGCTTCACCGTCTGGGTATTCAGGCTTTCCAGCCTAAACTCATTGAGGGCAAGGCTATTCAGTTGCACCCATTGGCATGTACCCCGTTCAACGCAGACTTCGATGGTGACCAGATGGCAGTGCACCTCCCTCTGAGCAATGAGGCAGTGCTTGAGGCTCAGATTCTGATGCTGCAGAGCCATAACATCCTCAACCCCGCCAACGGAGCTCCTATCACCGTTCCTTCACAGGATATGGTGCTCGGACTTTACTATATTACCAAGGTACGTCCCGGAGCCAAGGGTGAAGGATTGACCTTCTATGGTCCTGAAGAAGCCATCATAGCTCATAACGAAGGACGCTGTGACCTCCATGCACAGGTAAAGTGTGTTGTAACCGACCTCGTGGATGGCGAGATGCAAAAGCGTATGGTCGATACTACAGTCGGTCGTGTTATCGTGAATGAGATTATACCTGATGAAATTGGTTTCTTCAACGGAGTAATTTCCAAGAAGTCTCTTCGTGGATTGATTGCCGACGTTATTAAGGCTGTAGGTATGGCTCGCGCTTGCTCTTTCCTTGATGGTATCAAGAATCTGGGTTACCACATGTCATACGTAGCCGGACTTTCCTTTAACCTCGATGACATCATCGTTCCAGAAGAGAAGGATGAAATCGTGAAGAAAGGCCAGGAAGAGGTTGACACTGTGACCTTCAACTATGATAACGGTTTCATTACCGACAAGGAACGTTACAATCAGGTAATTGATACTTGGACACACGTAAACGCAGACTTGAAGGCTGCCGTAATGAAGCACATGACGGAGGCTGACCAGGGATTCAACGCCGTGTACATGATGCTCGACTCCGGAGCCCGTGGTTCCGCTGACCAGATTGCACAGTTGGCAGGTATGCGTGGTTTGATGGCAAAGCCGCAGAAGGCCGGAGCTGACGACCGTCCTATCATTGAGAACCCAATCCTCTCTAACTTCAAGGAGGGTATGTCAGTGCAGGAATACTTCATTGCTTCTCACGGTGCTCGTAAAGGTCTTGCCGATACGGCTATGAAGACTGCCGACGCCGGATATCTTACCCGTCGTCTGGTCGATGTCTCTCACGACGTGATTATCACTGAGGAGGATTGCGGTACGCTTCGCGGACTTGAATGTCGCGCTCTGAAGAACGGTGATGAGGTGATTTCCACATTGGAGGAGCGTATCCTTGGTCGTGTATCAGTTCACGATGTGATTCATCCTACAACTGGCAAGCTCATTGTTGCCGCTGGTGAGGAAATCGATGAGAAGGCAGCCCACGAGATTGAAGAGTCGCCCATTGAGATGGTTGAGATTCGTTCCGTGCTGACCTGCGAGAGCAAGAAGGGCGTTTGTATGAAATGTTATGGACGCAACCTTGCTACCGCACACATGGTACAGCTCGGTGAGGCTGTCGGTGTGATTGCCGCTCAGGCTATCGGTGAGCCTGGTACACAGCTGACCCTTCGTACGTTCCACGCCGGTGGTGTGGCAGGTAACGCCGCTGCTAATGCCAGCATTGTTGCCAAGAACGATGCTAAACTGGAGTTCGATGAGCTTCGCACGGTGGACTTCTTGGAGAACGACGGAGACAAGGACGTGAAGTGCAAGAAGGTGGTGAGTCGTCTTGCAGAGGTTCGTTTCGTAGACCCCAACACGGATATCGTTCTTTCTACATTGAACGTTCCTTACGGAAGTTCTCTTTATTTCAAGGCTGGCGATAAGGTGAAGAAAGGCGACCTCATTGCAAAGTGGGACCCCTTCAACGCTGTCATCGTTACCGAGTACGCTGGTAAGCTTCGTTTCAATGATGTAATCGAAGGCTCTACTTATAAGGCCGAGACCGATGAGACTACCGGTATGACAGAGCGAATCATCACTGATTCACGTGACCATACTCTTGTGCCTACTGTAGATATTATCAACAATGACGGAGAGGTCGTCGGAACCTATAACTTGCCTGTGGGTGGTCATATAGCCGTGGAAGACGGTCAAAATGTCTCCACCGGTGAAACACTTGTCAAGATTCCACGTGCTGTAGGAGGTGCCGGTGACATTACCGGTGGTCTGCCTCGTGTTACTGAACTCTTCGAGGCACGTAATCCTTCTAACCCTGCTGTGGTTTCTGAGATTGACGGTGAGGTAACAATGGGTCGTGTCAAGAGAGGTAATCGTGAGATTATCGTTACCTCAAAGACTGGTGACCAGCGCAAGTATCTTGTCAGCCTCTCCAAGCAGATTCTGGTGCAGGAGCACGACGCTGTACGCGCAGGTACGCCGCTGTCCGATGGTGTCATCACTCCGAGCGACATCCTTGCCATCAAGGGTCCCACCGCTGTACAGGAATACATTGTAAATGAGGTGCAGGACGTTTACCGTCTCCAGGGTGTGAAGATTAATGATAAGCACTTTGAGATTATCGTCCGTCAGATGATGCGCCGCGTTCGCATTGACGATCCGGGTGACACCACCTTCCTTGAGCAGGAACTCGTGGACAAGCTCGACTTCGCAGCAGAGAACGACCGCATCTGGGGCAAGAAGGTTGTGATTGACGCTGGCGATTCTGAGAATCTTCAGAAGGGTCAGATTGTCACCGTCCGCAAGTTGCGCGACGAGAACTCCAGCCTCAAGCGCCGTGACCTCAAGCCCGTACAGGTGCGTGACGCAGTGCCCGCTACCTCTACACAGGTGCTGCAGGGTATCACCCGCGCCGCTCTCGGTACCAAGAGCTTCATGTCGGCTGCTTCCTTCCAGGAGACAACGAAGGTGCTCAACGAAGCTGCCATCCGCGGCAAGGTGGACTATCTGGAAGGCATGAAGGAGAACGTGATTTGCGGTCACCTCATTCCTGCCGGTACAGGTCTGCGTCAGTGGCAGAAGCTCATCGTAGGCTCGAAAGAAGAATATGACAGAATCGAAGCCAATCGGAAGAATGTTACCGATTATGCTTCCACTCCTACCGAGTAGACTTTTCTCTGTTTAGCAGAAGAAATAATATAAAAGGGTTGTTCCCATA
>JBMNUW010000002.1:0-59197 GCA_050946475.1 Prevotella sp. | reverse complement strand
GGGAGCAGAGTTTTGTTTCACCTCTGAAGATAATTGAACGGACAGAGATGTTTGGGCTTTCATGGCAGATACGGAGCAGAAAAGTCCCATTATTAGTAGACAATTTTTCTTAAACATCCTATTTAGTTTTTGATTTGTTGTTTTTATTATTTATTGTCCAGGCTTCTTATTATATGTTAAATAAGCCTTTTTTCCTATTATTATTATACCACTATAGTCATGTCTTGACGTCGTGATGTATTCGAGCGATAACTAAAAGGTCGGAAATTCACATCAAAGTTACTAAATCTGATGGGTAAAGTTCTTTTTTAAACAAAAAATGAATGTCCCAAAGTCCAAAAATTAAGTTTATTTCAAGATTTTGCAGTTTTCTTTTAACTTTTTTACCTTATAATTTGGAGTAAACAATAGTTTTTATTATTTTTGCAAGTGAAATACACATCATCTCAATAGTTAATAGAGAATAATCAAAATGATGGCATTGAAGCCAAAGGTTATATACTTATTAATAACAGTACTTGTCTTCTGTAGCAGCTGTGACATGAAGCTGAAGCCCAATGAGGATGAAGATGGTGACGGTCATATCACGGTAGAACGTTATGATCGTCTGGAGAGTCGTTATCTTACAACGGGAGATTTTTCGGCATTGCAGCAGATGAATACGGAGTATCCTATTCAAACTCGAACTTTGGTGGAAAAAATGTTGCAAATCGGTGAAGTAAGTGACCATGACATCAGTGAGCGCTTTCTTCGTTTCTTTCAAGATTCAACATTGCAGATGCTCATTTCTGATGCAGAGTCGGAATATGCCAACATGGATGACATCAATGAACAATTCAATAAGGCATTCAAACTTTTGCGCGAGTGGATTCCAGGACTGCCTACTCCGGAGGTTTATGCACAAATAGGTGCATTGGACCAGAGTGTTGTGATTGGCGAGCAGTCTATCGGTATTTCGCTGGATAAGTATATGGGAGCAAAATACCCCTTATATCAAAAATACGGTTATTCCTCGGAGCAGCTTCAGACTATGGGTCGCGGTTATATTGTTCCTGATGGTCTTTGCTTTTATTTACTTAGCCTCTATCAGCTTGACAATTACGATAGTCGGACCCAGTTCGAAAAGGATGTCCATTTGGGAAAAGTGATGTGGGTAGTAAATAAAGCTGTGGGATGGCAAGTGTTCGATACCGAATATACTGATTTTGTGGATAAGTTTATGAAAAGTCATCCAAAGGTTTCCGTTGAACGCCTGCTCAAGGATGAACACTTTTATAATAGTAAATAATAAATCAGAATATATAATTAACCAACCCCGGTCAGACTTCATAAGAAGACTGACCGGGGTTGATTTTATAAGGACATGTTCTGCAGATTTTCCTATTAAAGAAATTGCGGCTAATCTTAATTTTGGACAATATTTTGTTCTTTATTCGAAGAAACAGTCGGGATAACAAACGGTTCCCTCAATGTCTTTCAAGGCATTGGGCTGGAGTTCTATTGCCATACAGTATTCTTGGGGCACATCGAAGGGAAAGCAGATGTTGAATTCGGCAGCTTTCCTATAACCGAATCTAGGATAGTAATCTTTGTGTCCCAATACCATTATTGATGTATATCCCAGGTCTTTTGCTATTTTGTGTGCTTCTATAATCAAATGCGAACCTATGCCCATGGATTGGTATTTAGGATGCACTGCGAGCGGGGCTAATGAAAGGCTGGTATACTCTTGGTCATCACTTTTTATTTTTATTTGTGTTAAGAGTATGTAGCCCGCGAGATTCTTGCTGCTGTCCTCAGCCACTAAGGATAGTTCAGGGATAAATGTGTCTGAAAAATGTAGTCTTTCAACCAAGAGATGTTCGTCATGGGAGCTAATACTTACGTTCTCGAAAGAAGTCTTTATTAGGTCCTTTATTAACGGCAACTCTCCTTGCTTTTCTTTTCTGATTATGTAGTTCATGACTTTACGAGTTGATGATTGATGAAGTCGATAGATTTTCTTTCAATTTCTTTTCCAACATTTGCGTGAATTGATAGTTTTTGATTCCCCATCGTGGGGCAACCAGCAAGTTGGGCGGACATTGGCTCACAAACCTATCAAGAACAAGGTCGGTACGAAGTAACTTGATATATCGGGTTATTAGTTCCAGGTATTCGTCAATACTGTATAGGTGGAAGGGATGTTCGGCATATTGTTGTGCAAGATGCGTTCCTTTTACAATTTGTAACTGATGAATCTTTAGAATGTCAATGGGCAAAGAAGAAATGAGCGGTGCTTGTCGCAAACTTTCTCTGGCATCCTCACCGGGGAGTCCTAGAATGACATGAGCTCCACAGTAAATGCCACGTTTATGGGTAAGTTCTACCGCATTTTGGCTGCAGGCGAAAGTGTGACCCCGATTGATGCGGCGAAGCGTTTCGTCATTAGCTGATTCAATTCCATATTCGACCAGTACGAATGTTCTTTTTGATAATACTTCCAAATAATCCAGCAGAACATCGTCTATACAGTCCGGACGAGTTCCTATGACGATACCTACGACATCATTCACGGCGAGAGCCTCTTCGTAAAGTGCCTTAAGTTTCGGTAGGGGAGCGTAGGTGTTGGTGAAAGCCTGGAAATAGGCCAGATATTTCATGTCGGGATATTTTCGGCTAAAGAACTTCTTACCAGTTTCCAGTTGTTGCGTAATCGATTGTTGCGCATTGCAATAGGAAGGATTAAAAGTGCGATTGTCGCAAAAGGAGCATCCTCCGTAGGACAGTTTTCCATCCCTGTTGGGACATGAGAAGCCTGCATCAATGGAAATTTTCTGTACTTTGAAGGGAAATAGCTCCTTCATCCATGTGCCGAAATCCTTGTGTCTCATAATAAAGTTTATTCCAATGTTACGGTTACAGGACGGGCCAGGCACTGCATGAAATCATCGATTCGACATTGCCACTCATGTTGAGTGCGCACGTCGTACATACTCCAGGCACTTCCGAAATAATAAGTATAGCGCTCTTGATTTTTGAGATTCTTTTTAATTCCTAAGGCATGTCCGATGGCATCACCTTCCGGTTGATCAAAAAGTATTTTACGCGTGTCGGCTCCTTCCGGGAAAATTGCTGCTACATAAAGCTGATATCCTTCACCGGGCTTATCTGTCGGATCGGCGTATTGCACAAAATTTTTTCCGATAACGACACTGTTTGAATCCGCCTTGTGAAGCACTACTCCAGATGCAAGATCGTGAGGCTTGGAGAGTCCGTCATACCAAACCGTCATACGATTAAAATTGGAGCCTTTGTCGAGACTAATGATACGGTGCTCTGTTACTTCGTCGTTGCCTATTTTAGTTGTGTTGTAGGTCAGCTCAACCGTAAATCGCAGCGGACCGTTATCTAAAATTTTATAGTCTTTATAGCAGTAGGGATAGATAAGCTTGTTCCCGTCCATTAGAGCAGGCGTGCCACAACCTAAAGTTGGTCCAACGGAGTAACAGTCGAGACCGGTTCCGTGGTCCAGGTGAAAAGAAGTATGCAGGTTGATATCTTGATCTTTCTTGCCATCCTTGGAGTTGGCATAGCCTGTAATGTTGCCTTCCATATCTTTGTAATATCGTTCAGACACATCTAGTTGGGGTATGCTTTTAGTCCAAATGTCAATACCGTAAGATTTCTCGCCTGACTTCTGAAGAGAGGGACCGTATACACGATATGCTCCTCGGTCATTTTCCCAAGCTATGTCATCTTTACGAATACGGTATAGCTTGCCCTGTACCCAAGTCGTCATGGGCTCCGGTATTCCCTTTGTTATCGTGTAGCGAGTTTCACCTAATGGACGAACAGGTATCTCAATAAGTAGTTTGTTGTCGTAAGAAATCTGATAAGCTACCTGTTGCTGAAGTGAATTTTTTACGATGAACGTTTCAGAGTTAGAAATTCCTAACCGTTGTCTCACGGTAGTAAGATCAACCTCAACAAGTTGCTGACGTTGAAGGGGAATGTTGTTCTTGACTTTTACAATAACGTCTGCTGCTCGTAAGGTAACCGGGAGCAGGAACAAAAAGGATAGCAGTATGTTTTTTTTCATGATAGAACGTGTAAATATTGACTCGTGAAATTAACTGGGATTTCTATAATTATTGAAGTGATGAAAGTGAGTTGATTCGTAATAATAAAATATCCCGAAAGGCAACTGAATAATTGCCTTCCGGGATTGACTATGTTGTTGGTTTATTTCAAATGTTCATTGAACCAGTTGGTGATTTGACGTAGCAAATGGTTACGTGTATTACCGCCATTGATGCCGTGGTTACGGTTGGTGTAGTAGTTTTCCTTGAAATCCTTGTCAGCCTGTACGAGAGCTTCGGCATATTCAAAGGTGTTCTGGGGGTGAACATTGTCGTCAGCCACGCCATGACAAATGAGCAGCGCTCCGTTCAGCTTGTCAGCTCTTGTAATGGCATTGTCGTCATAGCCCTCAGGATTTTCTTTGGGTGTGCGCATGTATCTTTCAGTATAGACGGTATCATAGTAGCGATAGCTGGTAGGGGGAGCTACGGCTACGCCTGCCTTGAAAATCTGACTGCCTTCGCTCATGCTCATGAGAGTACAGAAGCCGCCGTACGACCAGCCCCAGATACCGATGTTGTTTTTATCTACGTATGGTTGCTGAGCCATGTAACGTGCTGCTTCCACTTGGTCTTTGGCTTCCAGATTACCGAGATGTAAGTATGTGCATTTTTCAAACTCGGCACCTCGTCCTCCCGTTCCACGTCCGTCAACGCATACAACGATGAAACCCTGCTGAGCCAGATATTCGTCGAAGGCTGCTCCCTGGCCCATAGAACCGATGTTCCAGGAGTTGATCACTTCTTGACTGCCAGGGCCGCTGTACTGGAAAAGAATGACAGGATATTTCTTTGAGGAATTGAAATTGGCAGGTTTTACCATCCATCCGTTGAGCTTAGTACCTTCAGAGGTGGTAAAAGAGAACGTCTCTTTTGCAGTCCAGCCGTATTTCTGGATTTTTCCTTTTAATTCGCTATTGTCTAAATGTGTGGCTATCACCTTTCCGGAATTGTTGCGGGTGGTATATACGTAAGGAGTATTTCGATTACTCCAATTATTGACGAAATAGCTGAAATCGCCAGAGAAGACAGCGGTGTTCCATCCTTCACCTTCAGTTAGGCAGGTGGTTTTTCCGTTGCGGTGACTAACGAAAATCTGACGGTCTTGAGGCGTTGGTAATGCAGCCTGGTAGTAGACATCTCCAGTCTTTTCATCATAACCATATACGTTGGTGATATCATATTCTCCGTCACCAATCTTCCGTTTTAGTTGCCCGGTGTGGTCATAAAGATAGAGATGCATGTAGCCGTCACGGTCGCTGGGCATAAGGATATAGTTTTTGCCCAAGCGTGTTTGTTCGAGCACCTCCTCCTTGACGTATTTAGGAACGCTCTCACGAATAATCAGCTGACTCACGGTGCTTCTCGGGTTGACAGTATACAGGTTTAAGACATCTTGATGCCGGTTCATCGTGTATATCAGAATCTTGGCAGGATCGTCAGTCGGTAGAATTCTAGGCATATATCCATCTTGGTCCATCGGTACCTGTAACTGTTGTGTACGGTGGCTCTTGATGTCATAGCTCCAGGCAGAAACTTTAGAGTTATCCTCTCCGGCCTTGGGGTATTTGTAAGAGTAAAGCCCTGGGTAAGAAGCATATTCAGAATGTTCGGGACTCATGCCTTTAAAAAGTTGCAAACTGTACTGCTTCACGGCAGATTCATCGAAACGTATCCAGCACAGCATGGTGCCGTCGGCATTGAAAGTAAGCGCCTTGTTGAATGCAAATTCTTCTTCGTAGACCCAGTCGGGAATACCATTGATGATTTCATTGAACTTTCCGTCCTTGGTCACTTGACTTTCAGCATTGTCGTAAAGTAGTTTTACGAGGAATATATTGTTGTCCCTTACAAAGGCTATCTGATTACCGTCGGGGCTCCATGTGGGTACTTGTTGAGGGCCTCCTTCAGAGAGCTTTTCCAGTTTTCGACTTTGTATTGTATAGATATAGCAGTCGGCTTTGAAAGAGCGGCGGTAGATAGGTTGCTTGTTGGTGAAAATTATCATCTTAGTGCCGTCGGGCGACATCTCGTAGCCGTCGAAACGGTCAATCTGCTCTCCTTGTGTGTGTGCCACATCAAAGAGTACAGCCGTCTGTTTACCAGTCTTGAATGAATACTGCACTATCTGCTTGCCATCAGCAGAGATTTGTGCATATTGGTCGGAGCCTGTCAGTGGACGAATACCAGTAATATATTTGGCGGCGAACTCACCGTCAGTGATGGCCTTAAGGCTCATCGGCTCCTGAGCGCTAGACAGAGCTGCGACAGCCATAAATGCTGCACACATAATAAAACCTTTTATCATGATTCTCGGATTTGTTAGTTTTATGTGCAAATTTACTCAAAATATTTCTGATTATGGTTGAGGCTAAATAAAAAAACGTGAAAAGGAATGATAATCGCTGTTTCTGCCTCTATCCCTTTTCAACGTCAGGCTTATTACTTTCGATTTCTCTGTAAAAGATTTTTTTGTATTTATAAAAGGCTCCAACGGTATAGCGGTATGTTGATGGCCATGCTTGTTTTTCATTCTTTCAATAGTGCCTTAATGATTTTGTAATTCCTTCTGTACAAGCATACTGTATGTCAATTATTCTCAATAAAGAGAAATGTGCCATCAACGTGAATTTCTTCTTCATTAATGAGATATTGAAGAGTTTCCCCGATCTGTTTTTGAGGAATCATCAGGCCTGTGAATTCCTTGATGTCATGCTTCTGTCCGTCAGCCAGCAAACCTAGGATTTTCTTTTTGATGCTGTCTTCTTGGTCTGTACGTAGGTCTTCAACTTGATTCGTTTGGCGATTTTTATTAGTGCCAAACTTGTTGTTAAGACATACATCGCAGACATGGCAGTCGTGAGAGTCCATTTCTCCAAAATACCGGAGAAGCATTCGGCTTCGGCAGACACTGTTGTTGGAAGCATACTCAATCATGGCTTCTATATGCTTTCGATACATTTCTTTCCTGTCATCATAGATGTCTTTGTCGAGAATAATATCTTCAGCATCCACCCGATCTTGCAGATAAGTGATAGAGGGTGTCTTTCTTTGGGGGATGAAGTGGAGAATGTGTCGGTTGCTCAGAGACTTTAAAGTTTGATAGACCTGGTCTCTTGTAGCTCCTGAGCGCAAAGCGATAAGTGCTTCGTCGATAAAAACGTAGTCGGTGAATACGCCGGCGTAGAGTCGAAGAACGGTGGTTATGACTGCATCTTCGATAGGTGTTCCCTCATTAAGCCGATAAAGTTCATGACGGTCGATGGTGAACTTGAGTCGTGCTTGGGCTTCAGGGTCACGCTCATAACGGATATAACCCGCTGAAGTAAGTAGATTCAATGCGGAATCTACCCATGTGGGGAAATACTTGAAATTATGACAGAAGAGGTCGAGATTGAACTGAAACAGATGATGGCTCCCGCTGCCTACACCAATCTCGAAGAAATAAGCCAAATGTTCATAAACATCACGGATAAAGTCTTTTGGCGGATAGGTGGCTTCTATGCGAGTATGGAGCTTTCTGATGTCGGAAGTGTTACCCCAGAGAAGTACGGCATAAGCCTTTTTACCATCTCTTCCGGCTCTTCCGGCCTCTTGAAAATATGCTTCCACTGTGTCAGGACTGTCATAGTGAATGACAAGACGAACGTCAGGCTTGTCGATTCCCATGCCAAAGGCGTTGGTAGCCACCATGATACGTTTCTTGTCTTCCTGCCATTCTTGTTGTCGTTGGTCTTTAACAGTCTGTTCCAGTCCTGCATGATAGTAGGTGGAACTAATGCCGTTTTCTTCCAACAAGTCGGAAATTTTCTTGCATCGTATACGACTTCTTACATACACGATGGCACTTCCCTTTACCGATTTTAGAATGTGGATGAGCTGACCGGGTTTGTCATTGGTGTCTCTGACAACATAAGCGAGGTTTTTCCGCTCAAAGCTCATTCGGAAGACATTCTTCTTCTTAAAATCCAGGCGCTCCTGTATGTCGTCAATCACTTCTGGTGTAGCTGTGGCCGTCAGAGCCAGTATAGGAGCATCTGGCTTGAGCTTGCGGATGTCAGATATGTGAAGATAGGATGGCCGAAAGTCGTAGCCCCACTGTGAGATGCAGTGGGCCTCGTCGACAGTGATGAAGCATAGTTTAATGCGTTTTAGTTTATTGAGGAATAGAGGAGAGGAAAGACGTTCTGGAGAAACGTATAGAAACTTTACGCCACCAAAGATGGCATTCTCTAAAGTCTTTACAATTTCAGTGCGAGACATACCCGTATAGATAGCATCGGCTCTGATGCCCAGCTGCCGAAGGTGTTGCACTTGGTCTTTCATCAGAGCGATTAGAGGTGTAATAACCAGGCACACACCATCTTTGGCGAGGGCCGGAACCTGGAAGGTGATAGATTTGCCTCCGCCAGTTGGCATGAGTCCAAGGGTGTCATTGCCCTTGGCTATGCTTTCGATGATGTCTCTCTGAATACTTCTGAACCCATTGTAGCCCCAGTAGGTTTTCAGGATATTCAGAAACTGATCGCTCGTCTCCGGCCTGTTCATTCTTCTTCTGTGGGTCGGATGTCTTCAATCTGCAGCTGCACTTGATTTCGCTTAAATACATTGTCCTCAATGGTGTAGGCAATGTCAAACGATCGCTTGGACTTGATGTAGCGTGCTGAGGCACTCTGACCGAAAGCGATTCCGTTGACAACCGTACCGGATTTCGAGTCAACAAGTTCCAGTTTGATGTGTTCTTGAGATCTGCCCACCACCTTGCTGGTGCCGTAGTCGTAGACCCCTGTGGTGCAGAAGAGAGGTTTGGTATTGCCCGGACCGAAAGGTGAAAACCTTTTCAAGTCGTTGTGAAGTCGCTTGGTAATGTCCTTGAATTCAATTTCAGCGTCAATGTGCAGGTAGGCTTCTGTTTGCTCCGGCTGAATATGCTCTTCGACGTACGCCTGGAAGCGACGGCGAAATTCGGGGACATCACTCCATTTCAATGTGAGCCCTGCAGCATACGTATGTCCGCCGAAGTTGAGAAGAAGGTCACGGCAACTTTTGATGGCTGCATAGATGTCGAATCCCATTACCGATCTTGCCGAGCCTGTTGCCAAATCTCCGTCGCGAGTAAGCACCACAGTGGGCTGAAAATAGATTTCCGTCAGTCGAGATGCTACGATGCCGATGACACCTTTTTTCCAATTCTCATCGTAGAGCACAATGCTCGAATGATGTTCCTGCTTGTCGAGTTTGGCCACGATTTGGTTGGCTTCTTCGGTCATCTGCTTGTCAATATCTTTGCGCTGCTCGTTATATTCATTGATGTTTCTCGCCTCCTTGAGAGCTTGGCTAAAATCTTTCTCTACGAGCAGGTCCACGCTCTCCTTGCCGTTTTCCATTCTGCCGGAAGCATTGATACGCGGACCTATTTTGAAGATAATGTCGCTCATAGAAATCTCTCTGCCGCCAAGCCCGCAGATATCAATGATGGCCTTGAGCCCCACACTTGGATTCTGATTGAGCTGTTTCAGTCCGTGAAAAGCCAGGATTCTATTCTCATCAACTACGGGCACAATGTCTGCGGCGATACTTACGGCGCAGAAGTCGAGTAGGGGGATGAGACGTGAGAATGGAATACCGTTGTTCTTGGCAAATGCCTGCATGAACTTAAATCCGACGCCGCAGCCACAGAGTTGTTTAAAGGGATAGGTGTCGTCGGATCGCTTGGGATTGAGGATAGCAACGGCAGGTGGCATTTCCTCGTCGGGAACATGGTGGTCACAAATGATGAAGTCTATACCCAGACTCTTGGCATAGGCTATCTCCTTGATAGCCTTGATACCGCAGTCGAGAATGATTATGAGCTTCACGCCTGTGGCCTTGGCATAGTCTATGCCTTTCTTGCTGACGCCATATCCCTCATCGTAACGGTCGGGGATATAATAATCGATATTTGAATAAAATTGTTGTAAAAATTTGTACACCAGAGCGACTGCCGTACAACCGTCTACGTCGTAGTCGCCATACACCAGGATGCGCTCCTTTCTCCCCATAGCATCGTTTAGTCGGTCAACTGCCACATCCATGTCTTTCATTAAGAAAGGATTGATGAGATCGGCCAGCTGTGGGCGGAAAAAGCGCTTGGCGGCGCTTTCCGTCGTGATGCCGCGGCGAATGAGCAACATGGTCAGGATAGGGCTCATGTTGAGCTTTTCAGCCAATTCATTGGCAGCTTGCTTTTCTTCTGGTGTTGGTGTTTGATAGCTCCATTTGAAATGCATTTATATTGTTTTTTTGTTTTCCTTCATAAGGTAGGTTCGCGAAAGCGCAAAACCTGCGTGCCAAAGTTACAAAATAAATACGAGAAACTATCAGAGATAAGTACTTTTTTCCACTATTATTTTTCCCAAAAACAACAATGGGAAGCCTCATCCTTTTGAGACTTCCCGTTGTTGTTGGTCTTTAGGCCATGAATATATGAATATGCTTTATTAGATGCCGAGTTTTTTGCGGATGTCCTTGGGTACAGCGTTCTTGTTAACCAAGTAGTCCATGGTATTGGCTGCAATGAAGTTCTTGGTCATATACCAGATTCCCTTGTAGTCGCCGGTCTCTCCCCAGGAATTTTTCACCATATAATATTCCTTACCGTTCTGGTCCTTTGCGATGCCATAAATAAGCATGCCGTGGTCGTCAGTCAATTCCCAGTTGTCGAAACGCTCCTGGCGTTGCTTCTGCGTGGGTGTGATTTCCGGCACGTTCACTCCGAGTGAATCCACGAGGCTCTGCTTCTTGGCCTTGCTGAGTTTCAACCAGCGAGCCATGTCGCTTCCTTCGAGCTTTTCAATTTTTTTGGTGTCGTACATATAAGCTAATCCGTCGCGGGTGAATCCGTCTTCAGAAACATCGCCACCCCATGCTACGGTATATCCGTTCATGATGGCATTATCGATAATCCGCATCATGTCGTCCATGGGAACGTTGTAAGACAGTGGGTTACGCCAGTTGTCTTGAACTTCTACTGCAAAGGATTCCCAGAAAGGATGATGCGTGTAAGAAGTGAAGCTCACATAATTGTTCCAGTCTAGTCCGAGACTTGCAGCAAAGCTTTTCGGAGTGTAGGACTTTCCCTGATAAGTGAATTTTTCCGGGCACTTGCCGAGATAAGCGTCGAGGATGCCCTGCAGACCGTTCTTCCATGCGGAAGAAAGTTTGTCAGACTTGCTTCGGGCTATACTTGCTACATAAGGTTCAAGCACGGAGAAGAACTCATTGAAGTTGTTCAGCGAGTCACCATAGAGACTTCCCGGGAAGGGCATAGCGTTTTCTGGGACAATGCCGTAATGCTGAATGCAGTAGAGTGGATCGTAGGATGAACCGCCCTGAGAGAATTGGCAGTCACCGTGTAAGCGTACCACTTGTATGGCACGGTCGAAATAGGTCTTATTGGCTACGAAACTCTCGCAGAGATCATAAGTCTTGCCTGTAGCTTTAAGTATTTCAGCCTCGAAGAAGCTCAATGTAGAATAGTCCCAGCAGGTGCCTGAACGGTTCTGATCCTTGATACTGGTGATAGGGTTTTCTTTGATAACCGTAAACACCGGCTTGTTGGGATTCACGCTGTCTTTCTTGTTTGTTGCAGCATTGGCGTTGAAGGCAATCACTGCCAACAGCACCAAAGTGAATAATTTTCTCATTGATGTTTGCTTATTGTGTGTGAAATGAATAATTATGTTTCTGTTATTGTTCTTTTGTTGTTCAGCCCTGTTGAACCTGCGCCATATATTCCTCTACATCTTTGGGATGGTAAGGTATACGGTCCTTGCCGATGAAGCGGCAGCCGTCCTTGGTAATGAGCAAGTCGTCTTCGATACGAATGCCACCAAAGTCCTTGTAGGTTTCCAGTTTGTCGTAATTGATGAAATCTTTGTAGAGTCCCTTGGCTCTCCATTCATCAATAAGGGCGGGAATGAAGTAGATGCCGGGTTCATCGGTTACTACGAAGCCTTCTTCCAGACGACGTCCCATGCGAAGACAATTGGTGCCAAACTGTTCCAGATTGGGACGCACTTCATCGTCGAAACCTACATTAATCTGGTCAAGGTTCTCCATATCGTGCACGTCCATTCCCATCATGTGGCCAAGACCGTGCATCATGAACATTGCATGGGCTCCGGCCCGAACGGCATCCTCAGTGTCGCCCTTCATCAGTCCCAGTTCCTTAAGGCGTTCAGTGATGATACGGCAAACGCCGAAGTGAACGTCCCACCATTTCACACCAGGCTTTGTTACCTTGAGTGCATAATCGTGACATTCCTCTACGATAGAATAGATTTCAAGTTGGCGCTGTGAATAATGTCCTCCGATGGGTGTGGTGCGTGTATTATCGGAGCAGTAACCTTCGTCGTTTTCCGCACCAGCGTCACAGAGCATTAACCGTCCGTTCTCCAAGGGGTTGGAGGTAGGTGTGCCGTGCATGATTTCACCGTGCTGCGTGAGAATCGTGGGGAAGCTCACCATACTGCCAAGTCCGTTGGCTATTCCGTCGAGCTTTCCTGCTAATTCCTTCTCCACCACGCCGGCATGACAGCCTCTGATGGCCGTAGTGTGCATCTTGTAACCGATGGCGGCTGCCTTTTCCAGCTGTTCAATCTCTTCGGCGGTCTTCTTTGAGCGCATTTTCACAACAGCCTTGATAAGAGGCATGGAAGCGCTCTCTTTTTGCTGATTAGGATGAATGCCGAGAAGGTCGAAAATCTGAATCATGATGTCATGGCGATAAGGGGGCAGATAGTGTAGGGTGCGCTTCTGACGCAATGCATCATTGCAAATGGTTTTAAGTGACTTCATAGGTGCGGAGTTGGCCACGCCTACTTGCTGTGCCATGTCGTGCACACTGTCTACAGCCCCGAACCACACGAGGTCGTCGATGGAGATATCGTCGCCGATGAGAGTTTCTATGTTGTTATCTATGTCAATGATTCCTACGAGACCTTCACGGTTCTGTCCGAAATAATAGCGGAATGTGGAATCTTGACGGAAAGGATGATAGCCGTTGGCGGGACCATTGGCTGGAGAACTGTTGTTGCCGAAGAGAATGATGATACCACTCTTTACCAGTTTCTTCAGTTCGGCTCTGCGGTTAATGTATGTTTCTTTGCTGAACATAATCTGTTGGTTTAATAGTTACACAATTGCAAAGATACATAATTTTATGCAAAAGTGAGAAATCTTGCAATAAATTTTCAATGATTTGTCACTTTTTGTATAAAGTTGTCGCTTTTTTGCTATTCGAGAGCCTCTCTGTCATTTATTTCAGTAAATCAGGACGCAGCTTTCGTGTACGTTCCAAGGCTTGGTCCATTTCCCATTGCTTGATTTTGGCCTCGTTGCCTGATAACAGCACTTCAGGTACTTTCCAGCCTTTGTAGTCGGCGGGACGGGTGTAGATAGGAGCGGCCAGTAAATTGTCTTGAAAACAATCGCTAAGAGCGCTTTGGTCGTCACCTACTACACCTGGGACAAGACGTACTACGGCATCGGCAATAATGGCAGCAGCAAGTTCACCGCCCGTCAGGACAAAATCGCCTACCGAGATTTCGCGGGTGATAAGATGGTCGCGCACGCGCTGGTCTATTCCCTTGTAGTGTCCACAGAGTATGATGAGGTTCTGCTGGAGAGACATTTCGTTGGCAATCTGCTGGTTGAATTGTTCTCCGTCGGGGGTCACATAGATAACGTCGTCGTAGGTGCGTTCTGCTTTTAAGGCTGTGATGGCGCGGTCAATGGGTTCGCACTGCATCACCATTCCGGCAAATCCGCCGTAGGGATAGTCGTCCACTCGGCGCCATTTGTCTGTGCTATAGTCGCGCAGGTTGTGCAAGTGTATTTCGGCGAGCCCTTTCTTCTCGGCGCGAGCAAGGATGGACTCATGAACAAAGCCCTCTATCATTTCGGGCAATACGGTGATGATGTCTATTCGCATGAATTTATATGGGTGAATTGCTTTTAAAGTTTATTTCCTTTGAAGGCAGCCGGAGCTTTCGCCTTTATTTCTATTTCCGGAAAGTGCCAGAGGTTTAATCTACGTTTTCCGGTTTGCCAAACTGTTTGATGAAGTCGTCCTCGCTGAGGATGGGGGTGCCAAGTTGTTTGGCCTTTTGATTCTTTCCACTGGTGCTGTTCACGTCGTTGTTGATAAGGAACGATGTTGACTTACTAACCGAGCCTGTCACCTTGCCGCCTTGAGCTTCAATATAGGCTTTTAGCTCATTGCGGTTCTTGAAGTGGTTTACGTCGCCAGTCACAACGAATGTAAGTCCCTTGCATCGTTCTCCCTGGGACTTGGTTTCTGTCGGCTTCACGGTGAGCACCGATTGAAGCCGCTGATAGACTTCCCAGTTGTGGTTGTCGGAGAACCAGCGTATGAAGGAGGCCGACTTTTCCGGTCCTATTCCCGGAATCAGTGCCAGTTGCTCTTGTGCCGGCATGTCGAACAATCCCTTTTGTTGCTGTTTACCTGTGGCGATGCTCACGAGTTCATCAAGTGGATAGGCTTTGAGCAGGCGCGAACATACATCCTGTCCGCAGAGGGGAATGTTGAGGGCATAGAGCAGATGACGTGGTTCCACGTCTCGGGCTTTTTTCACAGCATCGAGCAGATTGCGTACGGATTTTTCGCCGAAGCCTTCGAGTTGGGCCATTTCTAAAGCATGGTCACCAAGATGGAAGAGATCGGCATACTCGCTGATCCAGCCGAGATTAATAAACTTGGCGATGGTCTGTTCGGAAATGCCGTCGATGTTCATACCCTCTTTCGACACAAAACGGGCGAATTTCTTGAGTTGCTTGGCAGGGCAGTCAGCATTGGTGCAATGCAGTGTCTTTGTGCCGCTCTGACTGCTTGTCACTACTTCGGTGGGGGCATGACAAACAGGGCAGTGACAGGGAATTTCCAGTTTACCGACAGCTTGACTCACCTTTATCACCTTGGGGATGATTTTGTTGGCCTTTATCACTTCTAGTTTAGAGCCTTTTCCGCCAATGCCGAGACGTTCACATTCGCTGATATTACAGAGCGATGCCCGTTTTACGGTAGTACCTTCGAGTTCCACGGGCTGGAACACGGCCACGGGTGAAATGGTGGAGGCAGCACAACTCCATTCGATATGGTCGAGCGTGGTCTGGGCGCTCTCGTCCTTCCACTTGAAAGCATAGCCGGCCCTCGTTGCGTGATGTCCTGTCACCGAACCTGTCTGTGCATACTGCGTATCATCGTAGGTAATGACGAGACCATCAACCGGGTAAGGGTTCAACTTCACTTTAGTGTTGGCGGGATTGCCCGTTACCCGTTCCGTCCATCGGTCGATGACTTCCTGTATATGTTCTTGAGTTGGCTGGTCGATGCGCTCGCGCTCCACGGAATGGAAACCTTGGCTGTCGAGCCAGTTCATGCGATCGCCCCAGGAGAGAATTTCCTCGTCGGTGTGCACCAACGTGAAAGGAATCCATTGCAACTTACGAGTTTTTACCTCGTCCGGGTCTTTCAGAGTGAGCGATCCAGAGGCTAGATTGCGCGGGTTGGCATATTCCTCGTCGCTCTCCATATTGAACTGTTCGAAATCTTTGTAGCTTATCACAGCTTCACCTCGTACAACGAGGTGTCCCTTGTAGGCTATCTTAGGCAGCACTCCACCGATGGCAGGAGCCAAATGCGTGATGTTCGTGCCGATGTGTCCGTTGCCTCGCGTCACCACCTTAGTGAGTTTCCCGTTGTCGTAGGTCACCACGAGGGTGAGCCCGTCTAATTTCCAGGAGAGCCAGATAGGTCTCCCTTCTGCCCATTTTACCAGATCCTCTGTCTTTTTTGTTTTGGCAAGCGAGAGGGCGGGATATTCGTGAGGCTCTTTCTGTCCGGCAATAGTATCTTCAGACACGCGGTGAGTGGGCGAGCCGTCGAGTACTGTGCCTGTCTCCGTCTCGAGCCGTTTCAATTCGTCGAATCGAGCGTCCCATTCATAGTCGCTCATCTTCTCGCCGAGACCGTTGTAGTAGGCATCCGAAGCCTCGTTCAGTTCCGTTATGAGTTGCTGCATCCGCAGCCTTTTGTCGTCTGTCATTATTTTTTAAGGTTGTTAAGGGTGAATGTCGTTCGGGGTGTTATATATAATAAGGTATGTTGACTTCACAGTATACACACTACAGATTGAACGGAGGGTACTTCTATTAGATTCTGTTAGAAACAATCATACATTTCCGCTCTTGCTGTCGGTTGTCAACCTCCCCAAATTAATTTCCCGCAAACTTACACAAAAAATTCCGAATAGCCTATTGTTGGGTGAAGAAAAATGCTTTTGCATTACTTAGCGTAACATTTGTATATGCTTATTGTTTCCATGCATAGAATTATAATATTTGCTTTTAACATTGCTTGTCTGTGAAGAAGCATTATTTACGACAAGGGAAAGCGTTATTTACGAAACAAGAAGGCATCATTTACAATTTGAAAAAGCATGGATCATAAAGTAAGAAGGTATCGCTTTCAATATATTTTCTATGCTTTGGGGCTTATTAATTAAAGTGTATCCTAATTGAGGCTCTAAAGCTTCCAGGCTGACGGTCTAAGTTTTCCAACTGGTTTCGGAACGTTTCCCTGTTTATTATTGGATACTTGAATGAAGATAAAAGCGAGAGTGTACTAAATACAGCGTAGCAGAATCGCGTTCTGAACTTTTGTCAGTGTAATGCTTAAATAATTTTACTTTTACTGACTGATAGTCAGTGTTTTCTGCCAAAGTTTCTTCTTGGAGACTCAGGCACGTAACTTGCGATTAATGAGGGTGGAAACCGAAAGCAAAAAGGCAACGGAAGGTAACCGAAAGGAAACCAAACGAAGCTGAGCTGAAGAATCCGAAAAACAGATAAATAAAAAAATAAAATATAATTAGGAGGTATTTATTATGTTGTATCCAGTATTGAACTCTAACAATTGGTTGAACAATGCATTTGACGATTTCTTCAACACGGATTGGATGCCGAAAATCAATGCTACAGCACCTGCAGTGAACGTCAAGGAGAATGATAAAGCCTACGAAATGGAGATTGCAGCTCCTGGACTGAAGAAGGAATACTGCAGAATTAATATTGACAATGACGGTAATCTGAACGTGAAGATCGAGAATAAGTTCGAGAACAAAGAGGAAAACAAGAAAGAGGATAAAAAGGAGCACTATCTGCGCCGTGAGTTCTCTTACTCCAACTACGAACAGAGCTATACGCTTCCAGACAACGTCGACAAGGAACATATTTCCGCTAAAGTTGAGAACGGTGTGCTCACCATTGAGTTGCCGAAGCTCAAGAATGAGGAGGTAAAAAACGAGCGTAGAATCGAAATTGCATAATATGCAATAAAGATAAAGGTCCAGACCTCAAAAGGAAAGGTAGGTTGCGGCGTTCATTTTCAACATTTTTTCGCCCAACGGCCGAGATTTCTGAAATGTGGCTCTAGATTCGAGACAGGACGGTATCAACATAAGTTGATGCCGTCCTTTTTTGTTGTCTATCACAAGAGAAGTTAGAAGTGAAAGGAGAATAAGAAAAAAACTCTAAATTCTTAGGCTGTTTCCTTTATTTTATGTAAGTTTGCAAAGATAAGCGTCACTGCTATGAGACCTTCTTGTCAAAAAATAGGGGTGAACGGGAATTTCTCATTAAAAACAAAAGAACAATGAAAACGAATTCAAAACTCGTGTGGGGTGTTATTGTTTTGCTCATTGTCATTCTCTGTATGGGGGCATGCAACAGCTATAATGGCATGGTGTCTAAACAGGAAACGGCGACAACAGCCCTGGCCAATGTGGAAGCTACTTATCAGCGTCGTGCAGACCTGATTCCCAATCTTTCCAAGACCGTGAAGGCTTATGCCAAGCATGAGAAAGAGACCTTTGAAGAAGTATCAAAGGCAAGAGCTTCCGTGAGTCAGGTGAAATTGGACGCAGACAACCTGACCCCTGAGAAATTGAAGCAGTATCAAGAGGCACAGGGTGAACTTACACAGGCTCTTGGGAAACTTATGATGGTGGCAGAACGCTATCCGGAACTAAAGGCCAGCGAGAACTTCAAGGACTTGCAGATTCAGCTCGAAGGAACAGAGAATCGCATCAATGAAGCACGTCAAAAATATAACGAAGCTGTACAGGATTATAACAAAGATGTAAGAACGTTCCCGAACGTCATCTTTGCCGGCATGTTCGGCTTTGAGCGCATGGCAAAATTTGAAGCTGCCGCCGGGGCGGAGAAAGCGCCTGAAGTGAATTTCGACTAATCAGAATTTAAAAAGGTGCGGTTGGAGAGACTATTTGACGATATAAGTCTTTCGCTGCACCTTTTTATTATGTCTCCAATATAAAATAGAAATGAAACAAATACTAAAACTTATTGCTTTAGCCGGATTGTCGTTGCCTGCTAATGCTCAAAATCCAATGCCTGCTTATCAGATAATGGACAACGACACCACGTGTGAAGTATTTATTTATTCTCCTGGCCCGCGTGACGGTTTGCATTTAGCATATCTCACTGATGACGAGAAATGGAGAGATGCCGGACAGTTGTGTAGTTCCGATTATTCTACCTGGGGCTCGGAGAAACGTATGTACAATCCTTTTGTGTTGAGGGCCAACGACGGTACCTGGCGTTTGCTTTTCGGCGTGAATGACTATTCGCCCTGCTTTGCTGCAGCCTATAGCGAGAACTTGGTGGTGTGGCGTCCCCAGGACTATCCACGCATGAACGAGAAGGGTGTATTCGAGCCGGTGATGTTCCAGATGGACGACGGCACATTCGACATTTATTTCAAGACTAAGGACGGGCAGCGTCGTTATGTGCAAGCTACGCAAGACTTCCGTCATTTTACGGAGTCGCCTGACCCCAGTACGATTGATGATGTGGCCTGGATGCGCGACACGGCTACCGTGGCTGGTAAAAGGATGGAAGGTAATCAATTCGAGATACCCAAAATGCATCTCGACTATATCTTTCAGCACTTTGCCGCTCTGAAAAATGACGCCGAGATGAGTGCTGAGAAGATGGCGGACGATGCCAAGCGATTTGCAAGTATCGGACGAGAAGTGAAGGCAACTCTTACAGTAAATGGTTCGGACAAAAAAGCTATTTCCGACAAGCTCGTGGGAGTGTTCTTCGAGGACATCAGTCAGGCTGCCGATGGCGGACTCTATGCCGAGCTGGTACAGAATCGCGACTTTGAATATACAAGCAATGACCACAAAGGCTGGGGACCGACCACTGCTTGGCGTTCTAGTAAGCCGCTGAAGATTGAGACCGAGGTTCCCTTGAGTAAGAACAATCCTCACTATGTGGTACTCAATCGCGACACTTTATATAATATAGGTTGGGATGGTATTACGGATCGAGGCGGTCTTTACGATTTTTCCTTCTACGTTCGCAATATCGACAATCCCAAGAATCAGTTTGATGTGGCTCTTGTCGCCTCCGATGGAACAGTCCTGGCGGAGGAGCGTGTCAAGACCGAGGGGCAGGGGTGGAATCGCTATACCCTTACTTTGAATACTGACTCTAAGAAACGTTCTGGAAAACTTTCCGGTTGTCAATTACGCATTGTAGCTCGCAAAGAGGGAAGGGTAGCAGTTGATATGATCTCTCTCTTCCCTCGGGATACCTACAAGGGTCACGGGCTGCGTAAAGATCTTGCGGAGGCTATAGCCGCTCTGAAACCAAAGTTCATGCGTTTCCCCGGTGGTTGCATGAGTCACGGACAGGGTCTGGATAACATTTATCATTGGAGTGAGAGTGTAGGACCTTGGCAAGACCGCAAGCCGGCGAAGAATATTTGGAACTATCATCAGACACGAGGCCTGGGCTTCTATGAGTATTTTCAATTCTGTGAAGACATTGGTGCCGAGCCATTGCCGGTGCTCGCGGCTGGAGTTCCTTGTCAAAATTCTGCACCCGACAAGAACGGTTATGGAGGTCAGCAGGGCGGTATTCCCATGAAGGACATGCCGACCTATTGCGAGGAAATACTCCATCTCATTGAGTGGGCTAACGGAGACCCCAATACATCTAAGTGGGCAAAGATGCGGGCTGATGCTGGTCATCCTGCTCCTTTTCACCTTAAATATATTGGTATTGGCAACGAGGATATTATCTCTACAGCCTTCGAGGAACGTTATGAGATGATATGCAAGGCTATACGCAAGAAATATCCTGAGATTAAGATTTGCGGTACCGTAGGTCCATTCCATTATCCATCAGCCGATTACATTGAAGGATGGAAATTTGCAAATGAACATAAGGAAATACTTGATTTGGTGGACGAACATTATTACGAGTCACCCGGATGGTTCATGCACCATCAAGATTATTATGACCAGTATGACCGTAAAGGCGTGAAAGTCTATCTCGGCGAGTATGCTTCACATGGTCGGACGGTTGAGAATGCATTGGTGGAGGCCATGCATCTCTGTTCACTCGAACGTAATGGCGACGTGGTTGAGATGTCAAGCTATGCACCCTTGCTCTGTCGTGAGAAACGTGCCAATTGGAACCCAGACATGATTTATTTCGACAGCGATACCATTACCTCTCTCACGCCCAGCTACCATACGCAGTATCTCTTCGGTAACAATAGCGGTGACCAGTATATTGCATCGAAATGGAGCATTTCTGACAAATTGCGCTATCGTGTGGCTGCCTCTGTCGTGAAAGATTCAAAAACGGGACGTACCTATCTTAAATTAGTCAATGCTTTACCCGCAAATCTTTCGGTGAAGGTTGAAGGAATTCAGATTCCTAACGGTGCACGTACATCAGGGTTCTCAGGTCAGCCGTCAGACAAGAAGGTGAGCTTGGTACAAGGTTCTGTAGAAGGTAATGTTATATCGTTGAAGCCTTATTCCGTGCAGGTGGTAGAACTTTAACTATAGTAACTATAGTTATCAATAGCAGTAAATCAAATTTATCTAACGGCGGAATCCCAAATAGCGGAATTCCGCCGTTATTTTTAACGGTCTTTTTGAAAAGAATTGTCGTTTAACAGTTAAATATTGATGTTTTTGTCGGTTAATAAGTAGATTTAATTGATTTTGTTTGGTTGTTTCATGTTTTTTTCATTACTTTGCACCCGATTTAGAAATCAAGATAACGATTATAACTATATTTATATTTAATATTTAGAGAGTATGAAAAAGTTATTCACTTTGATGGCTGCTGGTATGCTGGCAGTATCCGCTTCTGCACAGACTGTGACAGAAAGCAAGACTTTCGACAACTTCTACGTAGGAATCAATGGTGGCTTTGCTACCAAGATGACCCAGCAGAGCGGATGGCTCGGTGGTCTGAACCCCAACTTTGGTGTTCGTGTGGGTCGTTACTTCACTCCTGTGTTTGGCCTTGCCATTGAGAGCAATGCATATTTCTCCAACAAGCCTTATGCTTCTACAGGTACTGCTGTTCGCTATTTGAACACTAGCTTGCTGGGTACCGTGAACCTGAGCAACTGGTTCGGTGGCTATAAAGGTGAGCCTCGTGTGTTTGAGGTGAGTGCACTTTATGGCTTGGGCTGGGGTCATCTCTTCGGCAACACCGATGTATATGATAATGTGCTCAATCATGACAACTTGACCTCTAAGGCTGGTTTGGACTTCGCTTTCAATCTCGGTTCCAAGAAGGCTTGGCAGATTTACATCGAGCCTGCTGTGGTTTGGGGCCTGAACGATGGTGGTCAGAAGACCAGTTCAACTTACGGCAAGTATTATCAGATGGGTACAGAAGGTGTGAAGTATGACGTGAACCACGCATATGCTCAGCTCAATGTAGGTGTTGTTTACAAGTTCAAGAACTCTAACGGCACTCACAACTTCACTATTGCACAGCTGCGTGACCAGAGCGAGATTGACGCTCTGAATGCTCAGATTTCTGATCTGCGTAACGAGCTGGCTAAGAAGCCTAAGGAGGTTGTTAAGGAAGTTGTTAAGGAAGCTCCTTCTCAGGAGGTTCGCGTAGACAATCTTATCTTCGTTACCTTCGCTCAGGGCAAGAGCACTCTGACCAAGGATGCTAAGAAGGCTCTCGACGGTGTTGCTTCTGGCAAGCACGTACAAATTGTTGGTACTGCTTCTCCTGAAGGTTCTAAGGAAATCAACGATCGCCTGTCTCAGGCTCGTGCCGACGTTGTTGCCGACTACCTGAAGTCTAAGGGTGTTGTTGTTGACGAGGCTACTGGTAAGGGTGTGCAGGGCACAACTTCCAACCGTCTGGCTGTGGTTTACGTAAAGTAAGCTAGAGTTTAACAAGACAATTTATTGTTAACATAATAATCCCGGTGTCTGTTAAGGACATCGGGATTTTTTTGTTGCTTCTTAAGGATACAAGTTGAAGCTATTGAGAATTCTTTTTCTGTTTGTATTCATTATTGTTCTTCCATCCTAGCAGAAGTTTTTTTTCTAACCGATTTGTAATATCTTAATTGTACTTGTGTATCCAAGCAGTGGTTTATTTTTCTAACCTATACTTGTGAAAGAAGCATGTCTATTATTAAACCGTATTATTTTGTAGCCGGCAGTCGTTCAAAGAGATTGAGAAACTTTGATGTAGTAATTCCTGAACCCTTTTTCCTTTTAGTTCTCAATATTATTGGAACTTTTTGTGTGAAGTTGTTTGGATATTGGTGAAAAACCATTAACTTTGCAACTTAAAGTAGGCTTTCTGCTACCATTGGTGAAAGTTTGGCTAGAACGGAAGGCCCTTGTTATATACAAGAAGAAAAAGATTGTCTTATGAAGCATCAGTTGAGAAGTGCGGTTTGCACGGAAGGAAGGAGAATGGCTGGCGCCCGTGCCCTTTGGGTGGCCGCAGGTATGAAACACGAGCAGTTTGGCAAGCCTATCATTGCTATTGTCAACTCATTCACACAGTTTGTACCAGGTCATACTCATTTGCATGAGATAGGTCAGATTGTCAAGAAAGAGATAGAATCCATGGGCTGTTATGCAGCAGAGTTTAACACCATTGCCATAGATGACGGTATCGCCATGGGACATGACGGAATGCTCTACTCATTGCCTTCACGCGATATTATCGCCGACTCTGTAGAGTATATGGTGAATGCTCATAAGGCAGATGCCATGATTTGTATTTCGAATTGTGACAAGGTGACTCCGGGTATGCTTATGGCGGCCATGAGACTGAATATTCCAACGGTGTTCTGTTCTGGAGGTCCTATGGAGGCCGGAAAATGGAAGGGTGCCAATGCCGACTTGATTACGGCAATGATTAACGGTGCTGATAAAACTGTCAGTGATGAGGATTTGAAGAAGATAGAGCAGTGTGCATGTCCTGGATGCGGCAGTTGTTCCGGTATGTTTACAGCCAATTCAATGAACTCTCTTACCGAGGCGATCGGACTTTCACTGCCTGGAAACGGCACCATCCTGGCCACTCATGCAGACCGTGTGGAACTATTCAAGAAAGCTGCCCGCCTGATTGTAAAGAACGCAATGGCTTATTATGAGGATGGCGATGATAGTGTGTTGCCAAGAAACATTGCAACCCGCGATGCCTTCCTCAATGCTATGACTCTTGATATAGCCATGGGTGGCAGCACCAATACCGTGCTTCACCTGTTGGCTGTTGCCCAGGAGGGAGAGGTGGACTTTAAGATGAAGGACATAGACCAACTGAGCCGCAAGGTACCTTGCTTGTGCAAACTGGCACCGAACACCCAGAAATACAGTGTACAGGAGTGCAACCGAGCTGGTGGCATTTTAGGCATTCTCAATGAACTGAACAAGGGTGGACTCGTCCGTGGGAATGTACGTCGTGTTGACGGCATGACACTCGATGAGGCCATGGACAAATATAATATCATGAAGTCGCCTGTGAAGGTGGACGATGTGAATGATCCCCGCACCATTTATTATGCTGCTCCTGGCCGCAAGTTTTCTACAAAGATGGGCTCGCAAAATGCCAAGTGGGATCAACTTGACACCGATCGTGCCACGGGATGTATCCGTGATCTGGAACATGCCTACACCAAGGATGGCGGTTTAGGTGTCCTTTTCGGCAACATTGCTCAAGCTGGTTGCGTGGTGAAGACAGCAGGAGTGGATCCTTCATTGTGGCATTTCGAAGGTCCGGCTGTGGTCTTCGACTCTCAGGAAGATGCTTGTGAGGGTATTCTTGGCGGCAAGGTGAAGGCAGGAGACTGCGTAGTAATTACCCACGAGGGTCCAAAGGGTGGCCCTGGAATGCAAGAGATGCTTTATCCTACATCTTACATCAAGAGCATGCACCTTGGCAAGGAGTGTGCACTGATTACCGATGGCCGCTTCTCAGGCGGCACCAGTGGCTTGAGTATCGGGCATATTTCTCCTGAGGCGGCTTCTGGTGGCAACATCGGAAAAATCAAGGACGGAGACATTATTGTTATTGATATACCCTCTCGTTCCATTAATGTGAAGTTGAGCGACGAGGAACTTGCAGCTCGTCCACAACAGCCACTGAAACGTCATCGTGTCGTCAGCAAGGCATTACGTGCTTATGCACAGAGCGTGAGTTCGGCTGACAAGGGCGGCGTAAGAATCATTGATTAATATCTTTCGGTGCTACCCCGTATAGCTTGAAAGTCGGGGAAGCGTCGTGAAGAATAGATAGAGCAAGACAGGACAGACCTGAATGTAGCTGGGGCGTCTCAGTTGTAAATAGTGGTCACTTGTCGGGGAAGTGCACTGGCCTCACAGAGGAACTGACATCTTCCAGCAGGATAAATAAACCAATTGTAAGGTTATGGACAAAAATGAGAAAGCGCCCTGGTCGGGCGTGCATATAGGAGAAGAATGTACAGGCGCGGAAATTCTGATGCGCGCTCTCTACCAAGAGAATGTACACACCATATTCGGTTATCCGGGAGGAGCCATCATGCCCGTGTTTGATGCTCTTTACACCTATACACACAAGGAGGAACCTTGGTTTCGTCATGTGCTTGTGCGACATGAACAGGCTGCTACCCATGCCGCTGAAGGCTTTGCGCGGTTGAGCGGTGAGGTGGGTGTTGCCATCGTAACTTCTGGCCCGGGAGCCACCAACACGTTGACAGGCGTGGCTGATGCTATGATGGACTCCACACCTGTAGTAGTCATTGCCGGTCAGGTGGGTGTCGGCGTGCTTGGCACGGATGCATTCCAAGAGGTTGATCTCGTGGGCGTGTCACAGCCAATAGCCAAGTGGAGCTATCAGATTCGTCGACCGGAGGATGTGGCATGGGCAGTAAATCGTGCTTTCTACATTGCACGTTCGGGTCGTCCGGGTCCGGTGGTTCTTGATTTTCCCCGCAATGCACAGGTTGGAAAAGCCAAGTGGATGCCGGGAAAGAGAGACAAAGTGCGGTCGTATAATCCTTATCCCAAGGTTAATCCTGAGGCTGTGAAGGCAGCCGCACAGCTTATTAATAGTGCAAAAAAACCGCTAGCCCTTGTGGGGCATGGTGTGGAACTGGCTGGAGCCAAGAAGGAGCTTATGGCTTTCCTCGAGAAGGCAAATATTCCTGCTGGTCGCACATTGTTGGGACTTTCTGCACTGCCTGACGATCATCCGCTTAACATCGGAATGCTGGGCATGCATGGAAATTATGCTCCGAATGTAAAGGAGCAAGAATGTGACGTGCTCATCGCTATAGGTATGAGGTTTGATGACCGTGTGACAGGAAAACTCGATACCTATGCACGACAAGCCAAGGTGGTACATCTCGACATTGACCCTGTTGAACTCAATAAAAGCGTGAAGGCTGACGTAGCCGTACTGGGCGATTGCAAGGAAAGTTTGCCCGAACTGACGAAACTGGTTGAAAAAGCCGATCATCAAGACTGGATTCGCTCGTTTAATCCCCTTTATGAGAAGGAGTTACATGAAGTGATAGAGAAGGCTGTCGCGCCCAAGAGCGGCCCGCTGCTTATGGGGGAAGTTATTTCTGCTGTGGACCGACAGGCATTAGACGATGCAGTGCTTGTCAACGACGTCGGACTGCATCAAATGTTCTCTGCTCGCTATTTCAAGATGCGGGGTACGCGTCGCATAGTGACGAGTGGCGGTTTTGGTACGATGGGTTTTGGACTTCCCGCCGCAGTAGGAGCTACCTTCGCTGCTCAAGGTCGTCAGGTGTGTCTCTTTACTGGAGACGGAAGCTTGCAGATGAGTATTCAGGAACTGGGTACCATTATGGAACAGCAGGCTCCCGTGAAAATCATCCTGCTTAACAACAATTATCTGGGCAATGTTCGTCAATGGCAGGATTTGATGTTTAATCATCGCCGCTCTTTCACTCACATGCTAAATCCTCATTATGAGGAAATAGCCCAGGCCTATCACATACCTTACAATGTAGTGATTGACAGGAAGGACCTTGATGCTAAGGTGAAAGAAATGCTTGCTACTGACGGACCTTATTTCCTGGAGTGCGCCGTAAAGGAGGACGAGAACCTGGAGCCAATGGTGACTCCCGGTAGCTCCATAGACGAGATGAAGTTGCACTTGGATATTTAAACGCAGATGGAAAAGAAATTCTATACCTTATTAGTATATAGCGAGAACATTGCCGGTATCCTTAATCAGGTGACGGCAGTGTTTACCCGACTTCAGGTAAACATAGAGAGCTTGAACGTGTCGGCTTCCAGTATCAAGGGAATCCACAAGTATACCATCACTTGCTGGAGCGATCCTGAGCAGATTAAGAAAATCACCAAGATGATAGAAAAGAAAATCGATGTAGTGAAGGCTAATTATTACACCGATGACCAACTTTTCATCCACGAGGTGGCCCTCTTTAAGATATCTTCTTCGGCATTACTCGACAATCCTGAGATTTCACGTACAATTCGCCGTCATGACGCTCGTATGATGGAGGTGAACCCCACTTACAGTACGGTACTGCTGGCAGGGCTCACTGAGGACATCACCGATTTGTATGACAAACTGAACTCCTTTAACTGTGTACTGCAATATACGCGGTCAGGACGCATTGCCGTGACCCGCAGCATGGATGAGCCCGTAAGCGATTATCTTGCAGCTCATGAAGGTGGAGGGGTAGAGTAAATATTCAACAACATCGTGGCAGCGAGACCGTGTCCGGCAGCTCTTTCTGCCATTTTTTCTTAATGATACTATGCAACAACAATTCTTACCCAAGGTGGGGCGCTATGATTTTCGCGCTGAACCGTTCCATTGCGATTTCCGCAATCAACTTTTTCTCGGTCATTTGGGCAACGAACTGCTCAATGCAGCCGATTATCATAGTAGTGACCGCGGATATGGTATGACTTATCTGATGGGCATCCATCGTGCCTGGGTGCTTTCCCGACTGGCAATCGAATTGAAAGATATTCCTCATATCAACGAGCATTTTCAGGTTGCCACATGGGTGGAAAATGCTCTTCGCTATTTCACGTCTCGTAATTTTGCCATTACGGATGGTGGAGATAAAGTATTCGGTTATGGCCGTAGCATATGGGCGATGATAAATACTACGACCCGCCAGCCATCCGATATCTTTGAGATTCAAAATGGCATCATCCAACAATACATAGAAACTGACGAGCCCTGTCCTATTGCAAAGCCCAGCAGAGTGAAGATGGACGATGCCGAATGGGTCAGGACTATAAATACTAATTATTGTGATGTGGATATAAACGGGCACATCAACAGCGTGAAATACATTGAACACGTGCTTGACCTATGGGATATGGCATGGTATAGCCATCACCATGTTAAGCGGCTGGATGTTGCTTATATAGCCGAAAGTCATCAGGGGGATTTCCTTAATTTTTATATGAAGGAAGAGGCTCCGTTGAGTTTCGCTGTTCGCATTATGAAATCAGCATCTCCTGAGGGAGAAAAAACGGAAACATGCAGAATTTTGCTTCAATTCGAAAAAGATTGATATTTTATTTGGCAGTTTCATTATAATTTGATACCTTTGCATCCGTAAGAGAAATAGATTACATCCTTAGCCCTCTTCTCGTGTAGGTGAGGGGTGGTTCATTCAACATCTTTTGGACAAGGATTGCCGAACCACAAGGTTTAATTAACCCGCTGCTTAGTCACAGCAGCACAAATTGTACATGTTATATGGCAGAAATGAATTTTGGTGGCGTTATGGAAACTGTTGTCACCAGTAAGGAGTTCTCACTCGAAAAGGCACGTGAGGTGCTTAAGAATGAAACGATTGCAGTAATCGGTTATGGTATTCAGGGTCCTGGTCAGTCATGCAACCTGCGTGACAATGGCTTTAATGTCATTGTCGGTCAGCGTCAGGGCAAGACTTTCGAGAAGGCTAAGGCTGATGGTTGGGTTCCTGGAAAGACACTGTTCTCCATTGAGGAGGCTGTTCAGAAGGGTACCATTATCTGCATGCTGCTGTCCGATGCTGGTCAGATAGCCGTTTGGCCTAACATCAAGAAATATCTCACCAAGGGTAAGACTCTTTATTACTCACACGGATTCGCTATCAACTGGAGCGATCGTACTGGTGTAGTACCTCCAAAAGACATTGATGTCATCATGGTTGCTCCTAAAGGTTCGGGTACTTCTCTTCGTACTATGTTCTGCGAGGGCCGTGGCTTGAACTGCTCTTATGCTGTTTATCAAGATGCAACCGGCAAGGCTGAGGAGAAGACATTGGCTATGGGTATCGGTATTGGTTCCGGTTATCTTTTCAAGACAACCTTCCAGCGTGAAGCAACAAGTGACCTTACCGGTGAGCGTGGCTCTTTGATGGGTGCTATCGAAGGTCTGCTGGAAGCTCAGTACGACACACTGCGCGAGCATGGACATTCTCCTTCGGAGGCATTCAACGAGACCGTTGAGGAACTTACTCAGAGCCTTGGCCCGTTGTTCGGAGCAAAAGGTATGGACTGGATGTATGCGAACTGCTCTACTACGGCACAGCGTGGAGCCTTGGATTGGGCACCTCGTTTCCGTGAGGCTATTAAGCCTGTAATGGAGTGGCTTTATCTTAGCGTTAAGACAGGTGAGGAGGCTCAAATTTCCATTGACTCTAACTCTAAGCCTGATTATCGTGAAAAGCTCAATGCTGAGCTGAAGGCTATGCACGACAAGGAAATGTGGCGTGCCGGCGAGACAGTACGTAAGTTGCGTCCTGAGAACAATTAAGATTAACAACTGCTTTAAGCAAAGAGTTATATAAACAATAAAAGGCTCAAAACTTCGAAAGAAGTTCTTGAGCCTTTTTTATTTGATTTCTCAGCTAAGGCCAATTAGCTGATGGTCGATTATTTACAAGTCATTTCATTCAACAATGCCAATCTCCAGCAATTGCTTGTGAAGTGCCTGTACATCCTTAAGGGCGGTGTCGTAGCTGAGCGGAGTATTTTCGTCGGCGACAAATTCTTCGGTAAGAGCCTTGGCAATTTGCTCGTCTGACAAGTCTTTGTCCGTGACTAAATTCCAAATAAAAGCTCCCGTTTCGTTGAGGCTAATGATGTTGCTAAAATCTATATTTTCCAGTCCTTCTGCGATAATCATGTACTGGCCGCAGATTTCACGGAGATTGAATCCTTTCTTTGCTTTCATATTTTAAAGTTTTAATTTTCAATATTTTATGGATATTCTTTAAATAATTTCTAGATAGCGCTTCGCATGATATTTCTAATAATTAATGGATAACCCGACAAACTAAAAGTCTATTGAGAAATTGACATCATTTGATTTCTGAAGCCGATTGACAGACTTTATTTTCGGAATGCGAAGACTTACATCGGACCGAGAATCGGTATCCAAATCCGGCGATAGAAAGCGAGCAGATATCGGCGAATGGGGTAGAGTCGAGTCCAAATCAAAGAGTAGAGGCGCCATTTGATGCCATCGGTTCGATCAAGAGATTTTCGACCCTTGCGGTAGAATCCGACCACTTCAGCTTTGATGTCCTCTTTCCGACAATGTTCACACCCGAGATTACCGTCACCTCTCAAGGTCACTTCGTTACCCTTCATGCTGATGATTCTGTGTAGGACAAAATGCTTCGGAGCAATTTCCGCAAGCACAGGGTCGCCGATTTTAGGATTTTGGGGCTTTCTCAGTAGCGCCCGGTCACGGTTGTCTTCGAGAAAGGGGCGCATGGAAAACCCCCTTAATCTGATAGTTGCCGTGTGTCCTTGGTTTAGGAACGAAACAACAGTGGGAAGAAATATGGCATTTGGAATTTGAATGCTCTTTACCTTTACTGTTCCAGAGGTGATGCTGTTTGTCGGTTGGTGATGGGCGGTTTTTTCTGACTTTTTCCCCCACAGCCGATGAATCACTCCTTGTCTCTTCGAATGGTCTTGTTGCATAATTCTGCGGCTTCTCTGTTTGGAAGACAATGAAGAATATAAGTGTTTGTAGTTTCGATGACTTTTGTCAGTGTGTTGCAGTTGTTATTAAATATCACGCTATCCCATTTCATTGAGGAACAAGAAGGAAGTGCTGAGGCGAAACCTTCCATGGGCGAAAGTTTCTCAATGGAATTTTTCGGTGCCCTGTCAATTCGTACGATAGCTCCGAGCCTGGCTTTTACGTTCCTGTAGCAGGGCGTCTTTCCGCTCCACGGGCTACCGTAAATATAAGGTATACCGTCTATAACTCGAATAATGGGATTATCGTCATTCATCAAGTCACATCCGGGAAGAAATCGGAGCCAAAGACTCACTTGGGTAGATTTCCCCGTGCCACTCTTTGCGATGAAAGGATACCCCCATCCATTCTGTCTCACAAGAGATGCATGGATAAGTAGGGCGTTATGATAACTGGCAGCAAAGGCAAAAGCCATCATCAATATACTGTTCAAGCCGAAGCTTCGCATATTGTAATTGCCTCGGAGCGCACAATGACAGTTGGAAAAATCGCTGTTAGCTACTAGTAGGCTGCATTCCTCTTCCCTGATATTTTTTACAATGAACTGATATCCGCCGCCCTTCACCATGTCAACGATGGTGTCACCATTTCCGGTGTCGAAGGCACGGACCCGTTTCCTATTCTCTTGTGCTACGGGTCGGAGTGAATTGTCGACGGTTAGTTGTAAAGCCACGGTAACTCCTTTTGGAGGTACTGATGTGACAAACGGTTCGAAAGAGGGAATCAGCTGCATGCCATAGTCCCTGTCCTCTTTAAAAATGAGGTGGACATAGAGGTCTGCCAATTTGAAATAGCGAGATATCTGTCCTGTCATTTCTATTGTCCTTCTTGCTCGTCGGGCTTTTGTACTGTATATTTAAAATCTGTTTCTTTGATGTACTTGATATTATATTTGTTGTCTTTGAGATATTTTCCTCTGAGTTTAAGATATTTCTTCTTCGCCTCCTTGAGATCTTTTCCAAAGCTTGTAATGCATGTGGGATGGTCCAGTCCATTGCTTTCCAGATAATTGCTCAGTTGCTCGGAATAGTTCGCACGTCCATAGAGAAACGTGGTCTTCGAGTCGATGTAAGCGGAATCAATTTGCTGTATGTCCGTGAAATAGACTGTGGAGTCTTTGAACGAGGCGGCGAAACCGTACATGTAGACCGTCTGAGCCTTGTATTTTGCCGAGGCAGAGAGAGAGCATAAGGCCAATGTAGCGGCCAGAATATTAAATTTAGCACTCATTGCTTGATGGTTTGTTTATATATTATTTATTGTGTTATTGTCTGTATTGCCGCCAACAATTCTCATCGTGACGTCACTATTTTCGGAAGTGGTCTCAGCCAAGATAGGCTTTGAGCATGACGTTTTGAGTATTGTGTCGCAGCTTTCGGATAGCCTTTTCCTTAATCTGACGAACTCGTTCGCGAGTGAGTCCGGATTTTGAGGCGATTTCCTCAAGGGTAAGCTCCGGCTGTCCGATGCCGAAGAATGCTTCCACGATGTCTCGTTCTCTTTCAGAGAGTGAGAGAAGTGCTCTCTTGATTTCGTCGTGAAGAGACTCCTGTACAAGCTTGTTGTCGGTGTTGGGTATGTTGTTGTTGGGCAGCACGTCGAGGAGGCTGTTTTCTTCGTTCTCTGAGAAGGGTGCGTCCATGGAGATGTGCTTGCCGCTAATCTGCATTGCCTCTTCAATTTTTTCGATGGGCAAATCTACATTTTCAGCTATTTCGTTGATGTTGGGGCGGCGGTTGTGCTCCTGTAAAAATCTGTTGTAGGCGCGGTATACCTTGTTCGCCGAGCCCACTTGATTGAGGGGCAGTCTGACGAGTCTGCTTTGTTCCGCCAAAGCTTGAAGTATACTTTGTCTGATCCACCATACAGCGTAGGAAATGAACTTGAATCCTCTCGTCTCGTCGAATTTCTCCGCAGCCTTAATCAGCCCTACGTTTCCTTCGTTGATTAGATCTGGTAGAGACAGACCTTGATTTTGATATTGTTTGGCTACTGAGACCACAAATCTCAGGTTAGCCTTGGTCAGCTTTTCGAGTGCTTTCCGGTCGCCTTTTTTAATTTTGCGTGCCAGTTCCACTTCTTCCTCCGGTGATATGAGCTCTACGCGGCTAATCTCTTGAAGGTATCTTTCAAGTGAAGCACTCTCTCTGTTGGTTATAGATTTTGAAATTTTCAGTTGTCGCATCAAAGCGTTCGTTAATGATTAGTAAATGCAAATTTACGAAAATCCTTCTTTTGCCACAACTTTTCTTTCATAAATCTACATAAAAAAAGGCGGAACAGCCATTTCGCGGCTATTCCGTCTTTTATTGGTGAAAATGATTTTACGTTTATTAATTATCAGTCTCCGATACGAACGGCCTTATAGTCTGTCTTGCCTGAGGGCCACATACCAGTAATGAAGAGCACTGGGTTCTTGCTCATGGATGCGGCTTTAACAGCATCCTGTAAGTCAGAAATGGTCTTCATTGGCTTGTCGTTGACCGTCAGAATGATGAAGCCCTCGCTCACGCCTCCGTTCTTGAAGGCTCCGTTCTTGACATTCTTTACCTGCAGACCGTAGCTGATGTTGAGCTGCTCTTTGAGAGCCTTGTCAACAGGAATTACATTGGCACCGAGTACATCAAGGTCGGCTGTCTTCACCATCTTAGTGTTGCCTTGCTGGTTCTTTACCGTAGCGGTCTTGGTAATCTTCTTCTTGTTACGCATGTAGGTGATGGTAATCTTGTCACCAGGACGCTTGCTGTTGATGATTTCCTGTAGTTCGGCCATCTTGCTTACGTGTTTGCCGTCAGCACCTACCACAACATCACCTTTCTGCAGTCCGGCTTCCTTGGCGGCACTGTTGTCCTCTACCTCACTTACATATACGCCGTCGTTGGTACCGAAGTCGGGTACTTCCTTGTTGTCTTCTTTCAGGCTGTTGATGTAGTTGAGCAGATCGCCACCTCTAACGCCGAGATATGCACGCTGCACGGTACCATATTTCTTCAAGTCGTCTACCACTTTGTTCATGATGGCAGTCGGAATAGCGAATCCATAGCCGGAGTAGGAGCCTGTCTGTGAGTAGAGCATGGCGTTGATGCCGATAAGTTCACCACGAGTATTGACAAGGGCGCCGCCGGAGTTGCCGGGGTTAATGGCGGCATCAGTCTGAATAAAGCTTTCCACGCCGTTCTGACCCAGAGAACGAGCCTTTGCGCTAATGATACCTGCTGTCACGGTGTTGTTCAGTCCATAGGGGTTGCCCACTGCAATCACCCATTCTCCAATTTTGATGTCGTCGGAATCGCCAATAGGCAGGGTGGGGAGATTCTTTCCTTCAACCTTGATAAGAGCAAGGTCAGTGGTGGGGTCGGTTCCGATGATACGCGCATTGAATTCGCGGTTATCGTTGAGCGTCACGGTGAGTTCATCGGCTCCACTCACCACGTGGTTGTTTGTCACAATGTATCCGTCGCTACTGATGATAACACCAGAGCCCGTAGCTTCTTTCTTGGGAGTCTGTACGCGTTGTTTCCGTGTGCCTCCTTGACCTTGGTTCTGGTCTCCGAAGAAGCCGAACGGATCAAAGAAGAAATCTGAGAATGGGTCGCTCTGGACATCCACAGTCTGTACTTTGGAGTTCTGTACATATTTGATATGTACAACAGCCGGCATGGCTTTTTCCGCTGCATACGTCAAGTCTACAGGTTGACCGGGAGCGGCAGCAACCTCATTTGATGCAGCATTTACTTTGATGAAAGATCCTGCGGAGAATGCCAATGCGACTACGCATAGTCCTCCTACAACATAGTTGGAAATCTTTTTCATAAGTTGTTTTTCTTTTTATGTTTTGTTGTTTGCTATTTTCTTCGATGGCAAATCGTAGGTGCGTATATTCGCAGCGAAACTTGCTCGTCGCTGATTTTTGTGCAAATATAAGCGCAAATTTTGTGAATGTGTCACTTTGTCATTTTAGTTTATCCTCATTTAACAATTTGAATTTTAACATTAACGGCTCTTAAGCACACAGTTCCCCTTTTTTGCATTCGTTGTACAATGACAATACGGTAGTAGGAACTTGTTGTTTTAATAGGTTGAGAAGCAAAGACGGACAGGGAAACGAGGACCGTCAAAATGAATATCCTGTCAATCTATTGTCGTGAGATTCACATCGTTAAACTCGTCCATTATGCGGAGAACTCCGTTTTGGTAGACACTTCTATTGACACGCATTTCCAGTTCCACGACAAGCAACTTCTTTCCGTCATCTTTCGTATTGGTCAACTGATATGATTCCACGTCGGCTCCGATGGCTTTCAGGCGGTTCATTATTTCAGTGACTTGCTTTTTATCGCTTGTGGAAAATTTAACAGATAGGTTGCGCATTTCGAATCTTGAGTGTATATAATACATAGCTTCGAGGCAAATCAGTACCATTACGGTGGCGGCGAGAGCCAGAATAAACATGCCAGCCCCGCATGTCATGCCGATTGCTGCGGTCACCCAGAGCCCGGCTGCAGTTGTCAATCCCCTAATGACATGCTTTTGGAAGATGATGGTGCCTGCACCGATGAATCCTATACCCGTAACCACTTGGGAGGCGATGCGCGAAGGGTCGAAACTGGCAGCATTGCCCAAGAGCGACACCTTGTCATCGAAACCGTATTTGGAGAGAATCATGAACAGGGCACTTCCTAATGCTACGAGCAGATGAGTCCGCAGTCCGGCCTCTTTGGCACGGTATTCTCGTTCGAAACCTATGAGACCGCCCATCAGAGCTGCGGCGGCAAGGGCGATAATATAGTAAAATGTTTCATTCATTGTTCTTACTGTTTGGTCTTCGGCAAATATAAACAATTATTCTTGTATATGAATAAGATACCGTTTTTTTTTCTTCAATCTATATTCTAATTGATTCTTTCGTTTAACAGTGTCTTGTATTCAGTTTACATTTCATTAGATGATTATTAAGCGGTGATGTGAATGAGGAGTATCCTCGAAATATATTTGCAACAACGATAAATAAAAAGCAGTCTTTAATTTTCGTAAAACACGAAAATTAAAGACTGCCCTTGATGTTATCTCCTTCTTCATGCTTCATGAAGAAAGATTTTTCATGGAGAAAAGCTTTTTATGGAGAAGGAGTGTAGGATAGTGTGTCAATCGTTCATGGACAGGAGAAACTCTTCGTTGGTTTTGGCTGTCTGCATTCGGTCGTGAATGGCATTCATAGCTTCCAAAGAGTTCATGTCTGCAATCACTTTGCGGAGAATCCACATACGGTCGAGTGTGGTCTTGTCTTGCAGCAGGTCGTCGCGGCGTGTGCTTGAAGCCACAAGGTTGACGGCTGGGAATATGCGTTTGTTGGAAAGAGAGCGGTCGAGCTGGAGCTCCATGTTGCCGGTTCCCTTGAATTCCTCGAAGATTACCTCGTCCATCTTGCTGCCCGTATCGATGAGCGCCGTTGCGATGATGGTGAGCGAGCCGCCGCCTTCAATGTTTCGGGCTGCACCGAAGAAGCGCTTTGGCTTTTGCAGTGCGTTGGCGTCCACACCACCTGTCAGGACCTTGCCGCTGGCAGGCGATACCGTGTTGTAAGCGCGAGCCAGACGTGTTATAGAGTCGAGGAAAATCACCACGTCATGTCCGCATTCCACCATTCTCTTTGCTTTCTCCAGGACGATACCGGCAATCTTTACGTGACGTTCTGCAGGCTCGTCAAAAGTGGATGCAATGACTTCGGCATTCACCGTACGGGCCATGTCTGTCACTTCCTCAGGTCGTTCATCGATGAGCAGCATCATGAGATATGCTTCCGGATGGTTTGCTGCGATGGCATTGGCGATGTTTTTCATCAGAATGGTCTTTCCGGTCTTAGGCTGTGCTACGATGAGCGCACGCTGTCCTTTGCCGATGGGAGCAAAGAGGTCTACGATACGAGTGGAAAGGTTGGTTGTGGCGGGGTCACCACAGAGATTGAATTTCTCGTCAGGGAAAAGAGGTGTGAGATGTTCGAAGGGTACGCGATCGCGTATTTCGGACGGGTCGCGACCGTCAATCTTGTCGATGCTGGTGAGGGGGAAATATTTCTCGCCTTCATGGGGCGGGCGTACCTTTCCCTCAATCACGTCGCCGGTCTTGAGCCCGTAGAGCTTCACCTGTTGAGCGGAAACATACACATCATCGGGCGAAGAAAGATAGTTATAGTCGCTGGAACGCAAAAAGCCATAACCGTCAGGCATAATTTCCAGTACACCATTGGCGGAAATAATGTCGTCGAAATTGTAGAGTTCTTCCTCCTCGTAATCTTCCCGATAGTCTGCAGGTTCCGGAGCGGGAACAAAATTCGACGTAGGGTTGTCGAACATGTCATAATTAGGCGTCATGCCCTGATCCTCGATAGGGATATCCACCACGGTTATGAAATCTGTACCGTCTCCGGGGTCGCCGCTCCACACTTCTTCACCAAAATTGTCCGAAGGTTCTTCGGCGGCTGTGTTGTGTGCCATGGCCTTTTCCTTCAGTTGGTCGAGGTCAAGTCCGTCGCCTTCGTTTCTGGCGTCTCCAGAGAGATATGCCTGTTCGGGGACGACATTGTATTTAGACGCGTCCTCACCTTCATTGATAATATCGTTGTCGCGGACTACATCTTGAGTATCCGACGCTTCATTTGCTGAATCTTGTTGCTTCATTGCTTCTATTTGTGCTATGAGTTCGCGTTCTCTCTTTGTTTTCGGACCTCTGTGCTTAGGCATTGCTGCCAGTTCGTTTTCCAGATCCTCCACAGTCGTCGATTCGTCAATCATTGCAGAGTTGTCGTCTTCGTTTTCTTTCTCTCCGATATTATCGGCCGTATCAGGAATGTTAACGGGCTTTTCATCCGTATTTCCATCGTCCTCATTTTTTAAGAATGGTGGAAGAGCGGAAGTGTTAACGTTGGATTTTTCCTTTTGGCTATTGGTTTTTGCCACATCAAAATTCTCTCCGTTTTTTCCCTTCACGGAGTAAACGTGATCAGATTCCTTTTTTGAGATTCGGATTCTTTTACGTTTTGCAGTATTGGTAGCCTTGCTCACTCCATCCTCTGCTTGTTTGTCGAGAATGGCATAGACAGTGTCTTCTTTAGAGAGATTGTCTGTTGGTTGAAGACCAAGACTTACGGCAATATCTTTGAGTTCAGAGATATCTTTCGAGAGTAATTCGTCTTTGCTGAGCATGAATGTAAGAATGTAAATTGAAAAAGAAATAGGTTTCTAGAGGCGAAACCTCTTTTGCGTTTTTAAACAAATGCAAAGGTAGCTATTTTTGTTGAGAAAAGAAAGAATTTGGCGTATAATTTTTTATGGAATCCCTTATTTTGGGGAATCAAGTGGAGAATAATGGACGTTCAAGAAAATAAGTTAGTTCAAAAAGAAAAAAGGACTGATTGCAGGAGCAGTCAGTCCATTTAAAATATAGTGTTGTCTTACAAGTAAATAATTACTTGCCCTTTTCCATATCAGCCTTCAGCTTAGCCAGTACGTCGTTGTCTCCCAGAGAAGTTCCGGCAGCCACGTTATTGATAACGGGTGTGTCGTTCTGCTTGCGAGAGGAGTTGTTGTGACGATGCTGTCTAGGCTCTTCCTTGCCAGCCTCGAAGATACGAGAGTGGGAGAGGATGATGCGACGGGTCTCCTTGGCGAATTCAATCACCTTGAAGTCGAGCTCTTCGCCCAGCTTAGCCTGAGTGCCGTCTTCCTTCTGGAGGTGCTTTGGAGTAGCAAATCCTTCGCCGCCTTCATCAAGAGTGATGACAGCGCCTCTGTCCATCATCTCGGTAATCTTGCCATGATGGATAGAACCGGGGGTGTAGATAGCCTCGTACTTATCCCAGGGATTCTCCTCAAGCTGCTTGTGACCGAGACTCAGACGACGGTTCTCCTTGTCGATTTCAAGAACGACAACATCGATATCGGCACCCACCTTGGTGAACTCAGAAGGATGCTTAACCTTGCGCTCCCAAGAGAGGTCGGAAATGTGAATAAGACCGTCAACACCTTCCTCGAGTTCCACGAAGATACCGAAGTTGGTGAAGTTGCGAACTTTTGCAGTGTGCTTGGAACCCACGGGATATTTCTCCTCGATCTTCTCCCAGGGATCTTCCTTGAGCTGCTTGATACCAAGGCTCATCTTGCGCTCCTCGCGGTCGAGGGTCAGGATGACAGCCTCCACCTCATCGCCTACATGCAGGAACTCCTGTGCAGAACGCAGGTGCTGGCTCCAGGACATCTCGCTCACGTGAATCAGGCCCTCAACACCGGGCTGAATCTCTACGAATGCACCGTAGTCGGCGATAACGACAACCTTGCCCTTTACGTGGTCGCCCACTTTCAGGTTGGGGTCGAGAGCATCCCAAGGATGCGGAGTGAGCTGCTTCAGACCGAGAGCGATACGCTTCTTCTCCTCATCGAAGTCGAGGATAACCACGTTGATCTTCTGGTCGAGCTGTACGACCTCGTGAGGATCGCTTACGCGGCCCCAGGAAAGGTCGGTGATGTGAATGAGTCCGTCGACACCGCCAAGGTCCACGAATACTCCATAGCTTGTGATGTTCTTCACAGTTCCCTCGAGTACCTGACCCTTCTCCAAGTGAGAGATAATCTCCTTCTTCTGAGCCTCGAGCTCGGCCTCGATGAGGGCCTTGTGAGAAACCACTACGTTGCGGAATTCCTGGTTGATCTTCACAACCTTGAACTCCATGGTCTTGCCTACGAATACATCGTAGTCGCGTATAGGATGAACGTCAATCTGACTGCCGGGCAAGAAGGCCTCGATGCCGAAGACATCCACGATCATGCCACCCTTGGTGCGGCACTTGATGTAGCCCTGGATAACCTCTTCGTTCTCCATTGCCTTGTTGATAAGATCCCAGCTCTTGCTAAGACGGGCTTTCTTGTGAGAGAGAACCAGCTGACCTTTCTTGTCCTCCTGGCTTTCCACATACACTTCCACCTTGTCACCAACCTTCAGGTCGGGGTTGTAGCGGAATTCCGATGCGGGAATGATACCGTCGCTCTTGTAGCCAATGTTGACTACTACTTCCTTTTTGTCGATAGAGATGACGGTGCCTTCAACTACCTGATGCTCCTGAATCTTGTTCAGAGTTTCATCATAGGCTTTCTGAAGGTCTTCTTTGGATGTGGATGAACTTGAGCCGTTCTCAAACTCGTCCCAGTTAAAGTCCTGTAAGGGCTGTACGTCCTTGACGCTCTTTGCTTCTGACATAATTTAAATTGTTGTTTTTTGTAATTAATAAAGTTTGACTTTATGAAATCTATCGGGCCAGTTTTTGGCTGACCTTCGCAAATCGGCTGCAAAATTACCTCTTTTTATCTTTGCAATCGTGATACAAGTTTCGTAATTAATAATATTTATGAAATATTAAATACTATTCGCAATGCGATTTGGCTTTTGGTTATATTTGTATCTCATGTATGACTTTATTCGTATCTAATGCTCTTGGCTGGATGAATATGTGAGACGAGATAGCTCGGCGCAATAAGTGCGAAGAGGCAGATTGCCAAGGTTCCGGCGTTGATGAGAAGTATCAGGGGAATGCTTACTTCAACGGGCGCGTAGGATACATAGTAAGTTTCGGCATTCAGTTTTACAAGATGCGTCCATTTTTGCAAGAACACAAGACCCAGTCCCACCACATTGCCGATGAGCATTCCTCGACCAATGATGAAAACCGACAGCCATAGGAAGATGTGGCGGATGGTAGCATTGTGAGCTCCCAGAGCTTTGAAAAGTCCTATCATGGATGTCCGTTCGAGGATGATGATGAGAAGACCGGAAATCATGGTTACTGCGGCTACGCAGGTCATGAGGGCGATGATGACCCAGACGTTCAGGTCGAGGAGACCCAGCCATGAGAATATTTGGGGATAGAGGTCGCGAATGGTGGCTGATGAGAAAGTCTCGCCCTTGGGGTCTTTCGTGCGGTTCACCTTATCTATATAATAGTCTTCGGTTTCCAGAAGACGATTGAAATCCTTTACCTTGACGCCGATTCCCGATACTTGGTTGGCTTCCCAACCGTTGAGTTTCACAGCGGTGTAGAGGTCTGTGAAGCAGATGGACTGGTCGAACTGGGTAAGATTGGTCTCATAGATGCCCTGGACGGTGAATCGGCGCATGCGTACACCGTTCTCGTCAATGAAATAAGCAAAGAGCCTCTGTCCAATCTTCAGTCGAAGAGTTTTTGCCATCATGTTGGAAACCAATATCTTATTTGTCGAGACCTCGTCGGAAAATTTTGGCATGCTGCCTGCAATGAGATGCTTGCTGATGAATGTCGTGTCGTAGTCGGGACCGACTCCTTGGAACACTACGCCGAGGAAGTCTTCGTCCGTTTTCAGAATTCCTTGCTTGTAGGCAAAGCGTTCTACGTGCTTCACACCAGGTGCAGCCTTGATGACGCGCATCATGGAGTCGTTGACTGTCACGGGTGTGGCTTCCGATGAAATCTGAGTCATGAAGTTAGCTATCTGAATGTGTGAGCCGAACCCGATGACCTTGTTGCGAATGGTATTCTTGAAGCCCAGCACCACGCATACGGATACAATCATGACAGCCAGTCCCACCGCCACTCCCGCTGTAGCGATTACTACGGCAGGCTTGGAAACCTTTCGTTCCCCCTGTTCTGAGGCGTGTATTCGACGTGCAATGAATAGAGGAAAGTTCATGGGTTTGTTCGTCCTGGATATTGTTCGAGGGCTTTCCGCAACACTAAGAGAGCCCGTTCGAGATCTTCCTTCTTCAATACGTAGGCGATTCTTACTTGGTTGATGCCAGCTCCGGGGGTGGTATAGAAGCCTGCGGCAGGAGCCATCATTACCGTTTCTCCGTTGTAGTCGAAGTCTTCCAAACACCAGCGGCAGAATTTTTCAGCATCGTCCACGGGCAATTGTGCTACGGTGTAGAAAGCACCCATGGGAATGGGCGAATAGACACCGGGAATGCGGTTGAGCCCGTCAATGAGGCATTTGCGTCGTTCCACGTATTCGTCATATACTTCCCTGTAGTATTCTTCTGGTGCGTCAAGTGAGGCCTCGGCAACAATCTGACCTAGAAGGGGAGGGGAGAGACGTGCCTGACAAAACTTCATTACAGCCTTACGCACTTCTACATTTTTTGTAATCAAGGCTCCGATACGGATTCCACACTCAGAATAACGTTTTGATACAGAGTCGATTAGTATCACATTGTTCTCAATTCCCTCCAGGTGGCAGGCTGAAATATAAGGTGAACCGGTGTAGATGTATTCGCGGTAAACCTCATCAGAAAAAAGATAGAGATCGTACTTCTTCACCAGGTCTCTGATTTGGTTCATTTCTCTCCGGGTGTAAAGATATCCGGTAGGGTTGTTGGGGTTGCAAATCATGATGGCCCGCGTCTTGTCGTTGATAAGCTCTTCGAACTTTTCCACTTTAGGCAGGGAGAATCCTTCTTCTATGGTGGTGGCGATGGTTCGAATCTTAGCTCCGGCTGAAATGGCAAAAGCCATATAGTTCGCATATGCAGGCTCCGGAACGATGATTTCGTCGCCTGGGTTGAGACAGCTCATGAAGGCGAATAGGACGGCTTCCGAACCACCTGCGGTTATGATGATGTCGTCTGCGGTGACGTTGATGTTGTACTTCTTATAGTATTTTACCAACTTCTGGCGGTAGGACAGGTTACCCTGCGAGGGCGAATACTCCAGCACTTTACGGTCGATGTGTTTTAGTGCGTCGAGTCCCACTTGAGGAGTGGGCAAGTCTGGCTGGCCAATGTTGAGATGGTAGACGTGGATGCCGCGTTCTTTTGCTGCGGCGGCCAGAGGAGCCAGTTTCCTGATTGGCGACTCCGGCATCTCATATCCACGGATTGAAATGTCTGGCATGATTTTTATGTTATTATGCTTTTATCATTATCAAGTGCAAAGTTAATCAAAATATCCAAATCGGAAAGACAATCTGCATAAAAATAAGTCTTGATATTGTAAAATTGTCATCGAGAACTGTTGACGGTCTATCTTTCGTAACGATGCCATGAGTTTTCTCTATATTGAGAAGTGGATGGTCGGGACAGACTGCATACAAAAAGGGCGCTCGGAATTCCGAACGCCCTTTCTCGTGTGGGTGGTGATGGATTCGAACCACCGAAGGCAAGAGCCAGCAGATTTACAGTCTGCCCCATTTGGCCACTCTGGTAACCACCCGTTTTCCTTATTCTTTCGTCACGATTGGAACGAGCTGTTGTCCTTACCCGAAAGGTCGTCAGCTCCCTGCCGTTTTTTGAAAGCGTATGCAAAGGTAGTGCTTTTTCGGAGAACATCCAAACTTTCCTCAAAATATTTTTCCGCTTTTATGATGTTTGTCTGAGTCGTGGGCTTACAGACGTGCATTGAGAAAGTCCTGAAGTCTCTGCGAGCGAGGATGGTCAAAGATTTGTGCTGGTGTGCCGTCTTCTGTGACATAGCCGTCGGAGAAAAACAATACGCGTGAAGCTACGTCGCGGGCAAAAGCCATTTCGTGCGTCACCACTACCATGGTCATTCCGTCTCTTGCCAGTTCGCGCATGAGTGACAGCACTTCGCCCACCATTTCCGGGTCTAGGGCCGATGTGGGTTCGTCGAAGAGCATCACGTCAGGATTCATGGCAAGCGAACGTACAATTGCAATGCGTTGCTGCTGACCTCCGCTGAGTACGCCGGGGTAGCTGTCGGCCTTGTCGGCAAGCCCGATACGTTGCAGAAGAGTGTCTGCCTTTTCCTGGGCTTCTTCTTTCGACATTTTGCCAAGTGTGACTGGCGCCAGCATGATGTTCTGACGTATGGTGAGGTTGGGAAAGAGGTTGAACTGTTGGAACACCATTCCTATGCGTTCCCTCATGCGGTTAATGTCTACTTCACGCGAGGTGATGTCCGTGCCTTCGAAGAGAATGCTGCCAGCTGTAGGTATCTCCAGTAGATTGAGAGACCTCAGAAATGTACTCTTGCCACATCCCGAAGGACCTATGATGGCGATGACTTCGCCGCGCCTTATCTCCAGGTTGATGTCGCGCAGCACTTCATGTTCGCCGAAGCGCTTCTGCAAGTGCTTTACTTCCAATAGAATGTCTTTGTTTTCTTCCATGGTCTTTGTTGAATTTCAATATTCGTCAGCGCCTCTCGCTCTTTCTCAGTCTGTGTTCCATGTGATTGACGCCTGTCTGCAACGCCATGACGATGGCAAGGTAGATGCAAGCGACCACGCCCAGAGGCAAGAGGGCGTCGTAGGTAATGGACCGGATGATGTCGGAGCCCTTAGTCAGGTCAACGAGTCCTATGTATCCGCTGATGGATGTCTCTTTCAGCAGAGTGATAAGTTCATTGCCGATGGCGGGCATTACGTTCTTGTAGGCTTGTGGCAGTATGATGAGACGCATGGTCTTGGCATAAGACAGTCCCAAAGACCTGCCGGCCTCCATCTGTCCTCGCGGAACCGACATAATGCCCGAGCGGACCACCTCGGCCAGATAGGCAGCTGAATTGAGTCCGAAAGCGACGATGGCCACCGCCACCTTGCTGATATCGGCTGCGGCGAATACGACATAATATATAATAAGTAGCTGCACCATGGTAGGTGTACCGCGTATGATGGTCAGATATATCTGGCAGAGGGCGTTAAGCAAAGGCAGTTTTCCCTGCTGGTCGTGCGTGGCGCGGACAATGGCAATGAAGGAGCCCAACAACAGCGACAGGATGATGGCAAAGAAGGTAATGACGAGAGTGTTGCCCAGTCCTTGAAGCAGATACATGTAGTGGGAATCTACAAGGAAGTCTGTTTTGAACTTTTCCATCATCGACATGCCTTTAAGTCCCTGTTTCTCATTAAGTACGATAACAACTTGACGACATTCTGAGTAGGGCCTTGTGAAGAGGACGTTCTTCTTTCGTTCCGCAGTGACGGTGAGTCCCGAAGCTCCCACTTGAGCTTTTCCGGTCTGTACGCTTGTGATGACGGCATCAAAGTTCATGTCCTCCATCTTGAGGTTCATGCCGAGCAGGTCGCATATAGCTTGCATGACATCCACGTCGATACCCACCACACGTCCGTTATCGTAATATTCATAGGGCTTGTAGGTGGCATTAGTGGCCACGACGAGCGTGCCATTGGTTCTGGCCACGTTCTTTGGAAGGTATGCCACGGGTAATCCCTGGCGCACATGGCGGTCCATAATGGTATCGAGCGCTCCACTGTTGTCAAGTTGTTCGAGTGCATGGTTGAGTTGTGCGAGTAGTCTTGTGTTTTCCTTGCCGACGCAGAAGGCGTATCGGTCAGTGCTGAATGTTTGTGGGAGAATTGACAATTGCGGGTTTTGTTTAACGAAGGCCTGTGCAGGAAGTTCGTCCTCGATAATGCAGTCGAGTTTCCCTTGCAGCAGAGCCTGAATAGCGTCTGCCGTTTTGGTGAAGCGTTCCACTTGCGTGCCGGAACTGTCGTTTTCGTAGGCGGAGACACGCAGGTCACTGGTGGTGCCGAGTTGTACTCCGATTCGGCTCCCGACAATATCCGACGGTTGTTTGACTGGGTGTTTCTCGCTGTGACCGCAGGCTGTAAGTAGGGTCGTAAGAAGGCAGAAGAGCAGGGCTGTGAAAGTGTTGTTGTTGTTTGTTATAGACATGGGCTGGAGTCTTTTTACGTTTCTTGATCTTGAGTTTAAAGTGTAGCAAGACGGATGCACAACTCTTCAATCAGTCATTTTCGATGCAAAGGTACGGCTTATTTTCTTTTGTTCCAAGGATTTAGTAATTAATATTCGATTGACTTTTCGAGTGTCAACCTCGTTTGATTGTATCTACGGAAATTACTCACTTCCTATGGGTCACTTCGGAAATTATAAAGTCCTTATTTTTCGAGGGCTAATCACTCTATGGGGTCTCTCTGAGAGTTTGTCTCATTTTCGTTGACCTTGTCGATGGCCGTGACTGGGGATTGCAAATTGCAATTGTTGATGTATTTTTCAGGTACTTTTCAGTGAGGGCAGTCATAGTTTTGGATTTTAATGTTATCCTTTGTTTATTTTGGTTGTAAAAGTGTAAATTATTTTACAATAGAACGAGTATATTTGCATTTATTTTTTCGTTTATAGCATTTTAATTAACTTTATTTAGTTTTGGAATCTTTGCCCTCCTAATTCTCAGGCATCGTATCTTTCAGCAATGTATCTTTGAAGTTAAGGCACTTGCCATGAAATATCTTTCGCAATGGACATTAGCATTTTTTGCGATTTGAAGATAATCAAATGCTTGACCATTCGCTGTGAAACATGACATGACTCTTGGGAGATAGCCCGGACAGAGACCTTCGAAGACATAGACAGAAATAATAGATTTCTGACGCATAGCAGCAGTGTAACACAGATGTAACAGCGTGCTTTGTGTCGCGTTTTTGCTTGTAAATGCGTTTGTAATATATTAAAATACAGTTATTTACGGTAAATAACCAAAAAATGTAACAGTGTAACAGCATAACACGATCCCGCTTCCTCTTTTTTTTATTATAAAAATATATTTATCGCGCGAACATATTTATATTTATATTTAAATAATACCTCTCTTTTCTCTATATATAATTACCCCTCTCTGCTTCGCGCGAAACGAGGGTTGTGTTACACTGTTTCATTTTCGCTTTTTCGAGGAGCAGGTTTCGAGCTTACTTGTGGCATAGAAAAAATTGAATCGAGTTTTTGCACGGTTAAATGTTCTTAACGGAGACTGAAAAGATACCGAAGAGTTTTGGAACGGGCAGAAAAAAAGGTTAACTTTGCAAAAGGAACAATAATTTATGCGTATGGGACAACAAATACTCCGAATAGCCTTGTCTATGCTTCTGCTTTTCAATCTAACGCCTGCCGTTCACGCTGTGGAGGCCGTGCAGATTGTGGACAACAGCTTTCAGCAAATCACGATAAGCCTGAACAATGAGTCTGTGCTCCGTGTTACGGGGGCTGCCGGTGAGGTGCTTCAGATTTATAACGTGGCTGGGGTTAGAGTGCTGAGCGTCCGCATAGACAGCTCCGACAAGAGCTTCAACCTCAATCTGCCAAAAGGTTGCTACATCGTTAAAGTAGGAAAGGTGGTGCGCAAAATCTCCATTGGATAACAACGTAAGAAAACAAACAGGATATTTTTTGAAGTCGGCAGCTTTTTTTGTTGCTCTTCTAATGCTGATAGCCTTGCAGTCGTGCGGGGAGAAGACAGCAAATCCCAATGCCAGTCTCTCTCTGAGTGACTATGAGACGTTGGACACAACTGCCTTTCGCCTACATGCGAGAAAAATCAAGACAGAACTCGAGCGACTTGCTCTCACCGACGAAGATACCACCTTGGCCGACTCTTGGACACGCAGTTACTATCTTGATGACGGTGACGCTGTGTGGATAGATCGCATAGGTGTAGACAATCGTCCTGACTCACTGCTTCAATGGTTGGACAGAGTGGGGGAGATGGGGTTTAGTAAGCGGAAGTTCTGCGTATCAGCTATAGAGCAGGATTTACGCAGACTGAGGGCACTGGATTTCGACGACAGTGCGAACACCATTGATTGCGTGATGGCCCGACTGGAATATCATCTCACGAAGGGCTATCTGCGATACGTGACAGGCCAGCGCTTCGGATTTGTCAATCCCGGACTCTTGTTCAATCGCCTGGACCGAAAAGAAGGGTCGGACGACCCCAACGACTTCCAGCGGCTTTTCGACTTGCCGATAGAACGTGCCAGACATCGTTTTCGGCAGGTGGCTCTCGGAATGGCACGTTCGGACAGCCTCTCGTGGTTTATCCGGGAAGTGCAACCGCAGAGCCGCTATTATTATGACTTGCAAAAAGAGCTTGCAAAAGATAATGACAGACGGTGGGATACGCGTCGGCTGCTGGTCAACATGGAGCGCTTTCGGTGGCGTCTGAGTGACGTGCCATCGCAACATGAGAAGTATGTCCTGGTGAACATACCTTCCTTTCAGTTGATGGCTGTTGATGGCGACAGTGTGCTTCTGATGCGGATAGGATGCGGCACTCTTAAGACCAAGACGCCGCTTCTTCAGAGTCGCCTCAAACGTATGGATGTCAATCCACAATGGATAGTGCCTCGGAGTATCGTGAAGAAGAGCATCCTCCCTCACGTAGGCAGTAGTACTTATTTCCACAGTCGGCATTTCTTCGTGCGCGACAGGAAGACTGGTCAGGTGGTGCCTCCTGCCACTGTGACTCCCAGTATGTTGCTAGATGGCGATTATCTGGTTATCCAGGAGGGAGGAAAGTACAACTCACTGGGACGCATTATCTTCCGCTTCGATAATAAATTCTCTGTTTACCTTCATGACACATCTTCGCCAGAAGTCTTCACTCGAGAGGATCGTGGAGTCAGTCATGGATGCATTCGCGTGGAGCGCCCCTTCGACCTGGGTGTTTTCCTGTTGGAGGACAAAGATCCTACGTTGATAGAGAAAATGCGTTATTCCATGTCGGCGGATGTTTCGCCTGTTGGAAAGAAGGAGTCTGAAATGTCTGAGGAGGAGCTGGCCGTGAACGATACACTCGACCGTAAGAAACTTGTCGGAAATATTCCGCTGAAATTGCGGATTCCCATCTATATCTACTATTATACGCTCATGCCTTCGAAAGATGGAAAGTGGTATGGTTATGATGATGTATATGGATATGATGAGGTGATATACAACTATTTACGAAACTTCATTTAAGAAGAAATTTCAAAATTAATCATGGAAACTGAGGACGAGTTCATCGGCAGACTGGCCAACCCATCGACTAGACGGGATGCTTTCGGACAACTGGTGACCCGGTATGGCGATCAGCTCTACTGGAAGATACGACGTCTCGTGCTCAGTCATGAAGATGCCAATGATGTGCTGCAAAACACCTTCATCAAGGCATGGACACGTATCGATACTTTTCAGAACAAGTCGAAAATATCAACATGGCTTTATAGAATTGCTATTAACGAAGCACTCGACTTTATTAGGAAAAAGAAAAACGTGACGACGGTCGGTACCGACGACAGTGTGGCACAGAAGCTCATGGCTGACAAGAATTTCGACGGTGACCGTGCTCAGGCTATTCTGCAAGAGGCTATTGCTAAACTTCCAGAGGTACAGCGTACTGTTTTCAACCTGCATTATTTCGAGGATATGAAGTATTCCGAAATCAGTGAAATCCTACATACCAGTGAGGGCGCTTTAAAGGCAAGTTACCATTTTGCTACCGTGAAAATTACGGAATACGTGAAGGCGCACGAAGACGAACTTTAAAAATTTTCGCTTACTATGTTTAAAAATAACTTAGAATAACGAGAATTTTAATCGCCAGTTTAAACCTATCGGCCCTTGTTGCGTCTCAGTCATAAAAGGAGAACATCAATTATGGATAAAGAAGAGAAATACATCGCAGAAAAATTCGGACATGTCAATCCTTTTCGCGTTCCGGATGGATATTTCGACCGTCTGACTTCGGACATCATGAAATCGCTGCCGGAGGAAGATTCCCGTCGCAGTCCGGTGATGACGGTTTCGAGATCAAGGAGATGGCGTGCCGTCGCTGCAGCTGCTTGCTTGGTTATGGGGCTGGCCTCTGCCTCTCTTGTTTACCATCACACTTCGGACAGTCAACAGGCTTCGCAGACCAACACCAGTATTGCGACATCGTCATACAGCGTGGTAGATGCCATGGCGGATTATACCATGCTCGACAACGAAGACATGTATGCTTATATTGCTGAAAATTAATGAGTAGGAAATGAGAGTATCGAAATTGTTTGTACAGTTGACCGTTCTGCTGGCGGTTTTTCTCTTGCAGAGTTCAATGGCGCTCGGTCAGAATCGACCTCCGTTCAATCCCGAGAAATTCGAAGCGGATATGGAGCGTTTCATTACCAAAGAAGCCGGACTGAGTTCGCGTGAGGCCGCACGTTTTTTCCCGATGTTCAGGGAGATGCAAAACAAGCAACGGGCGCTGTTTAAAAAGATGCGAGGTTTCCGACATGTCGACACTAATGACGATATGGCTTGTATGAGGGCGATTCGAATGCAGGACAATATCGACATTCAAATCAAGAAGATTCAGCAGCGTTACCATCAGAAATTCCTCAAGATTCTTCCAGCGGGTAAGGTGATGCGCATCATCAAGGCGGAAGAGAAATTCCATCGGATATCTTTTGCCCGTGCCATGAAGAATAAAAAGCGTTGCTGATATTTTCAGAGTATTTTTCAATAACCACACGGTTCGGACAGGAACAAGTCCGAGCCGTTTTTTTGTTTGTATGCTTGCTGTTCATTTGATTGGCGGGTAAATCGAATTCAATTTACTTTTATTGGAAACTGACCGTGGATTGAAACGAAATCATGAAATAAATTTTCATTTTGCATTTATTGATTGAATAATGATTTTGAATAAAAGAATCATTTATGCCACTTTGAAAATTTAATGGAGATTATGATAAATAATATGAATATTCGGTGTGTCTGATATTTCCGTTTGCAGTTAAAAAGGTAAAGATTTCGGTCTTGCCCTGTCACATCTTTCGCTTCTTTACGGTAAAGAAAGGAAATAAACTCTGTTGACAGAAAATAATGACATAAAAGCTTTTTCATGTCAAAAAAAAGAAGTAATTTTACACCTTGAAAACCGGCAGGATTGCGTTAGAACGCAAGAAAATGCCCTTAAATCGAATTTAACCAAAATATTTAAAGTTATAAATGGACGAAAACCAGACTGTTGATCAAGACAGAATTCTCAAGATCAATATCGAAGAGGAAATGAAGTCCTCCTACATCGACTATTCCATGTCGGTGATTGTAGCGCGCGCCCTACCCGATGTGCGCGACGGCTTTAAGCCTGTACATCGCCGTATTCTTTATGGTATGCAGGGCTTAGGCAATACAAGTGACAAACCTTATAAGAAATGTGCACGCGTCGTAGGTGAAGTGCTCGGAAAGTATCACCCCCACGGCGACAGTTCCGTTTATGGAGCCCTTGTTCGTATGGGCCAGGACTGGAATATGCGCTATAAGCTTGTAGACGGCCAGGGTAACTTTGGTAGTGTGGATGGAGACTCTCCTGCAGCCATGCGTTATACAGAGTGTCGCCTCTCGAAGATGGGCGAACACATCATGGACGACATCGACAAAGACACTGTGGATATGGTGAACAACTTCGACGACACGCTGAAGGAGCCGTCGGTGATGCCCACTAAAATTCCTAATTTGCTTGTGAACGGTGGAAACGGTATCGCAGTCGGTATGGCCACCAACATTCCAACGCATAACTTGAACGAGGTAATTGATGGCTGCTGTGCTTACATTGACAATCCCGACATCGATACCGATGGACTGATGAAGTACATCCCTGCTCCCGACTTCCCCACAGGAGGCTATATCTATGGCTTGAAGGGTGTGAAGGAGGCTTATGAGACGGGACGCGGACGCGTGGTGATTCGCGCCAAGGCCGAAATCGAGTCCGACGAAAATCACGACAAGATTATCGTCACAGAGATTCCCTATGGCGTTAACAAGCAGCAGCTTATCGAGTATATCGCCGAACTGGTGAAGGACGGCAAGATTGATGGAATTTCCAATGTCAACGACGAGACGGGCCGACAAGGTATGCGTATCGTGGTGGATGTGAAGCGTGACGCTAATGCCAAGGTGATTCTCAACAAGCTCTTCAAGATGACGGCTCTGCAAAGTTCGTTCTCTGTGAACTGCATCGCTTTGGTGCCCTCTAAGACCGACCATCTGCAGTTGCGCCCTCGTCTGCTTTCCTTGAAGGATTGCATTCGCTATTTCATTGAGCACCGCCATGAGGTGACCATCCGGCGCACTAAGTTCGATCTCAAGAAAGCACAGGAAAGAGCACATATCCTTGAGGGACTCATCATTGCCTGTGATAATATCGACGAGGTGGTGCACATCATTCGTGCTAGCAAGACTCCGGCAGATGCTCAGCGCAACCTCGAGAATCGTTTTGAACTCGATGAATTGCAGTCGAAAGCCATTGTAGACATGCGCCTCTCGCAGCTCACCGGACTGCGCATGGACCAGTTGCACGCCGAATACAATGAACTGGAGGAACAGATAAAATATCTACAGCAGATACTCGATGATCCTGAGCTTTGCAAGAAAGTGATGAAAGACGAACTTCAGGAAGTCAAGGCCAAATTCGGTGACGAGCGTCGTACGCGCATCGTGCCCGACGAGCATGAGTTCAACGCTGAGGATTTCTATCCTAACGATCCGGTGGTGATTACTGTGAGTCATCTCGGCTACATCAAGCGCACTCCGTTGAGTGATTTCCGCGAGCAGTCGCGTGGCGGCGTAGGTTCTAAGGGCGCTCACACCCGTGAGAAGGACTTCACCGAGTATATCTATCCTGCCACGATGCACCAGACCATGTTGTTCTTCACCAAGAAGGGACGTTGCTACTGGCTCCATTGCTACGACATTCCGGAGGGTGACAAGACGTCGAAGGGACGCGCCATCCAGAACCTGCTCGACATTGATCCAGACGATTCAGTGAACGCTTTCCTGCGTCTGCGTGGACGCGGACTGGAGAACCAGGAGTTCATCAAGTCGCACTATGTGGTATTTGCTACGAAGAAAGGTCTAGTGAAGAAGACCTGTCTGGAGAATTACTCACGTCCCCGTTCTAAGGGTGTCATCGCCATCAATATCAATGAAGGTGACGAGGTGGTGGACGTTCGTCTCACCAATGGACATAACGAACTGATTCTTGCCAACAGGAACGGACGGGCTGTAAGATTTGACGAAAATGCTGTGAGAACCATGGGCCGTATGTCAACCGGTGTCATTGGTATGAAACTCGACGGTGACGACGATGCCGTCGTAGGCATGATTGTTGTGAACGATCCCGAAAACGAAACCGTAATGGTAGTCAGCGAAGAAGGCTACGGCAAGCGTTCTATAGTCAACGACTATCGAAAGACCAACCGTGGCGCACGTGGTGTGAAGACCATGGGCATTACCGAGAAGACCGGTAGACTAGTGGCCATTAAGAACGTGACTGACAAGAACGACTTGATGATTATCAATAAGAGCGGTATCGTGATTCGTCTGGCCGTGGCCGAGGTTCGTGTCATGGGACGTGCCACTCAGGGTGTGCGCCTCATTAACTTGGCAAAGAAGAATGATGTCATTGCCAGTGTCTGCAAGGTGATGAGTTCGGAACTTGAGGCAACCGTTGAGGAAGAGAGCCGTCAGCAGATGGCGCAGAACAACGAGCAATTTGCCAAGGAACTCTCCAGCACGAACCCTACGGAAGCCGCTGACGACGCATCCGACGATATTGCGGACGAAATGAATACGCAGACTCAAGTCGATGAAGAGCAACAGTCCGAGGGCGACGCTGCATCTCAAGTTGATGAGGAGGATGTAAATCCTACTGAAAATTAAATCCATAAATTCATAGCATTCCCCGGCTGCGGTCGGGGGGTGCCGGCAACGAAATAAATTTATCAATTAATCTTTTATAGCTTATGAAAAAATTATTGTTTGCTGCTGTGATGATGCTGGCATCGTCCGCAGCGTTCGCCGGAGACAGCGATCCACTCAAGGCAATTCTTAAGGCAAAGACCTACCCGGAAGCTGCTCAGCTCCTGCAGAACAACCTTAATCAATTGGCTGGAAATCAGGAGAAGGCAAAGGCTTACAATCATCTGGCTAAGCTAGCTCTTGAGAAGTTTGACAAGGAAAACGGCATCCAGGCTCAGAACATTCAGGCCAAGATGATGAAGCAGCAGGAGCAACCTTATGACACCCTGGGCTTCTATGAGGCTGCCTACAATGCAACCGTAGCTGCTATGGAGTGCAATAAATATGACAATCTGCCCAACGAAAAGGGCAAGGTGAGTCCGAAGTACATCAAGTCGCTTGCTCCCCTCGTGGCTAATGCTCGTCTGCAGCTCGTTACAGCTGGTAACGAATACGCAGGAAAGGGTGATCAGGAAGGCGTTCTGAAGTATTGGGGAACATTCCTTGATACCGACGATGAGCCCATCTTTGCTTCCACCAAGGCTTCCGAAGCTTCTTTCCTGGGACAGGTAGCCTACTATAGCGCACAATATGCCAATCAGGCAAAGCAGTACGACCGTGCCGAGAAATATTGCGACATCGCCATGCGTGACAGTAGCGTACGTAAGGATGCTCAGAACTTTAAGTATGCCATGGCACAGCGCAATCTGAAGACCAAGGCAGACTCACTGGCTTTTGCTAACAAGATGAAGGCTGAACTGGAGAAAGATCCCAGCAACGAGATGGTGTTCAATGTATTGAGCAATATCTATAGTGGCCTTGGCATGGATTCAGAGCTCACTCAACTTATTGACAAGAAACTGGCTGCCGACCCCAACAGCTTCTCCGCATGGGCACTCAAAGGCCAGCTGGAGCTGAACAAGAACAGCAAGGCAGACGCTCCCCAGTGGGACGACTGCATTAACAGTTTCAAGAAAGCCGTTTCCATCGACCAGACCAATCCTGTAGTTTACACCTACCTCGGATTCGCCATCAATGCCAAGGCTTCGCAAATCAATGGTAATGCAGCCTCTCAGAAGGAGCTTTACAAGGAAGCTGCTGAGTACTTGGAAAAAGCTAAGTCGCTTGACCCCAACCGCGAAAGAGCTAACTGGGCTTATCCTCTGTATCAGTGCGCATACCAGCTTTATGGTGCCACCGATGCTCGTACCAAGGAGCTGGAGTCAATGTTGAAAAAGTAAACAACAAGTTAATCAGTGAAGAATTTGTCCCTGTCTCACTCAAAACGTATGCTGCATTTGGATACAGGTATTTTTGATTCAAGTGACGTAGGATGAGTTCAGACAACAAAAGCCCCGGAAAACGGAAATGTTTCCTGTTTTCCGGGGCTTTTTGTTTTAATGATTTGGGTATTCCCCTATTCCCCTATTCCCCTACTTTTACCTCCATTCCTTCTTGGGCCAGTATGGTGTTTGGAAAAATACTCTGTGCTTCTTTCAGTAGCACTTCCTCATGGTCGTAACGGGCACTGAAATGTCCGATAAGCAACTTCCCCACATGAGCGTCACGAGCTACGGAAGCAGCTTGTGTGGCCGTAGAGTGATAGTATAACTTGGCTCTTTCCATACAGGAATTGTCATAGGTAGCCTCGTGATAGAGCAACGAAACATTGGACAGACGCTGATGAAGTGTGGGAATGTATTTCGTGTCGCTACAGTAAGCATAAGAGCGTGGGGGGTCGGCAGGAGTTACCAGACGCTCGTTGGGAATAACTTCACCCTCCCCCGTCATCCAGTCAGCGCCCACTTTGATGTTGTTGATTTGACTGATTGGAATTCCGTAGAAGTCTATCATGTCCCTTCGGATATGCGGCAGTGTGGGCTTCTCGCGGAAGAGATAGCCGCAGCATGGGATGCGATGGTTCAGTGGAATAGTTTCTACGGTGAGGCTGCGGTCTTCGAAGACGATTTGCTGCCGGGTGGTGTCTACGGCGTGGAACACCACTTCGTAATCCAGTCCATTGCAGAAAAGATTCATCTGCTGTTGCAGTAAGTCGTCAAGAGCTTCCGGTGCATAGATGTGGAGTGGTGCCGTGCGTCCCAGCATGCCGAAGGTGGATATCAGTCCGATCAGCCCGAAGCAATGGTCACCATGAAGATGAGAGATGAAGATGGCTTGAATCTTGGTAAATCCCACATGTGAACGGCGAAGTTGTACCTGTGTGCCCTCTCCGCAATCTATCATGAAGAATTTGCCCCTTATCTCTACAACTTGTGAGGAGGCAAAATGTTTCAGAGTGGGAAGTGCACTACCGCAACCGAGAATGTGAACAATAAAAGGTTCCAAACTATAAAAATCTGAATTTGATTGATTAAAGGTCGTACTCGAAGAATAGCACCCTCGTCAGACTTTAGTGTTGGCGTTTGTAGACGAAAATTCCTTCCTTGTTTTCAAGGTAGAGCGAATCTTCGCCCAACTCATTGATGTCGAAGGTGTCCGTATTGAGCAGAAGCTGTCCGTTAAGAATCTTCCATGAAGTCCAGGGGTGGCTTTCTGCCTTGACGAAAGAGCGTATAGTGCCGCCCTCCTCTATTTCAAAATTCTTGTCCAAACTGGTCCATTTCCCCTGGAGTGATGTGAGGTTAATTACTTTGTTTGCAACGAGCTCCCCGTCAGATTTGGTGCCTACAACGGCCATTCGGTCGCCTGCAAGCAAACCTCCTTGCACGGGTTGACGTCCGTCAATACCCTCTTCGATGATGTAATGAAGCGTGTCACCGCCATCGGTAATGAGCTCCAGTGAATTCATTGAAGTTCCCTCGCCACAGATTCCATATACAGTAGAATCTGTAACGGTATTTATTTGGCTGTCAGATGTTTTTGCTGTTTCGCTCTTCTTCTTGTTCGGATTTCCGCAACTGCCGACAACAATCATTGCAGTCAGAAGAGCAGTGCCGAAAATAAATGTTTTTCTTGTCATGGCAATCAAAAATAATATGATGTACTTCTGTTCGTATGAAAATGATGATGTAGTATTATCACTTTATATGAACGACGTTATTTCTTTTCGCTCTCTTTCGCCTCGTTCCACAGACGATCCATCTCTTCAAGGGTGAGCGATTTTATTTCTCTGTTATGTTTTTTGGCATAAGCCTCGATATGGTTGAAGCGGCGTATAAATTTCTGATTCGTCTCCTCAAGGGCGTTCTCCGGATTAAGATGATAAAGCCGGGCCGCATTGATGACACTGAAAATGAAATCACCTAATTCTCCGGTGGCGTTTTTCTCATCTTCTTTTTTCAATTCCACTTCGAGTTCACCAAGTTCCTCACGTACCTTGTCCCACACTTCAGCCTTGTCCTTCCAGTCGAAGCCCACGTTGCGTGCTTTTTCCTGAATCCGGTATGCTTTGATGAGTGAGGGAAGCGCTGCAGGTACACCACTGAGCACGCTTTTGTTGCCGTCGCGCTCTTTCTGCTTCACCTGTTCCCATGTGGAGAGCACCTGTTGCTCGGTTTCAGGATGATCGTTGTTTGTGGTGTTTTCGTCTTTATAGACCACCTGTCCATCGGCATTAATGACCATTTGCGGATTAGTTACGGTCCAATTGCCCTTTTCGTTCCAGTTGATAAACGGATGACGGAACATCAGTTTGTCTGACTGTTGATTGCAGACGTCAACTATGTCGAATTCTCCGGTCTCTTCGCCCATGATGGCATAGAACACCACGTGTTCCATTACATCACCTAACTCTTTCATTACCTCGTGCATGTCATTGTGCATCAAGGCATCACAAAGCTCATATACTTCTTCAATAGTGTTGGGGCGCAGACTTTCGAAAGTTTGTTTGCGGTCCCAAGGACATTCTTTACGTAATCTTTCCTGTACGTCAAGTAACCGCCCGAAGGCGGCCAGTTTCTCTTCCTTTGTATGGTTCATTTTCTGAGTCTTCTGAAAATAGAAAAATGGATGTCAGTAGTTTATCCGTTTTTCCATCTATGATTCGATAATAATTCTATTGCCTTTGAATCTATAATTTACTGCAAAAGTAATTATATCAGATTTATCTACTGCAAAAGTAAGTATTTTTATGGGATTTTTCGTAATTTTGCAACGATTTTTGTATCGACATCAATAAAAACAAACATAAATCATGGAATTAGCAAGTAAGTATGATCCAAGTGAGGTGGAGTCGAAATGGTATCAGTACTGGCTCGACAACAAACTCTTCAGTAGCAAACCCGATGGACGTGAGCCCTATACCATCGTCATTCCGCCGCCCAATGTCACGGGCGTGCTGCACATGGGTCACATGCTTAACAACACCATACAGGATATCTTGGTGCGCCGTGCCCGCATGGAAGGCAAGAATGCCTGCTGGGTGCCCGGAACCGACCATGCTTCCATTGCCACGGAAGCTAAGGTGGTGGCAAAGTTAGCCGAGCAGGGCATCAAGAAGACTGATCTCACCCGTGAGCAGTTCCTCGAGCATGCCTGGGACTGGACCCGTGAGCACGGAGGCATCATCCTCAAGCAACTTCGTAAGCTCGGAGCATCGTGTGACTGGGACCGTACCGCCTTCACCATGGACGAGACCCGCAGCAAGGGCGTCATCAAGGTGTTCGTGGACCTCTACAACAAGGGACTCATCTACCGCGGCGTGCGTATGGTGAACTGGGACCCCAAGGCACAGACAGCCCTCTCCGACGAGGAGGTGGTCTACAAGGACGAACACTCTAAACTCTACTATCTGAAATACCGCGTGGTGGAACAAGACTGCAAGCAGGTAGACGAAGGCAACGTGATACACAAGGATGACAAAGGCTATTATGCCGTGGTGGCAACGACACGTCCAGAAACCATCATGGGCGATACCGCTATGTGCATCAATCCCAACGACAAGAAGAACACATGGCTCAAGGGCAAGCACGTCATAGTGCCGATGGTAGGCCGTGAGATTCCCGTCATTGAAGATGACTACGTGGATGTGGAGTTCGGTACCGGATGTCTGAAAGTGACTCCCGCTCACGATGTCAACGACCATGCCCTCGGTCTGAAGCATCATTTGCAGACCATCGATATCTTCAACGACGACGGCACTATCTCCGAGGCTGCCGGCATGTATGTTGGCATGGACCGTATGGACGTGCGCAAGCAGATTGCCATTGACTTGGAGAAAGCCGGACTGATGGAGAAGATTGAAGACTACGACAACAAGGTGGGCTTCTCTGAGCGCACCAACGTGCCCATCGAGCCGAAGCTCTCCACACAATGGTTCCTCAAGATGCAGCACTTTGCCGACTTAGCACTTCCTCCAGTTATGAACGACGAGATAGAGTTCTATCCCAAGAAATACAAGAACACCTACCGCCATTGGCTGGAGAATATCAAAGACTGGTGTATCTCCCGTCAGCTGTGGTGGGGACACCGTATTCCCGCCTATTATTTCGACGTAGACGGCAAGCGTGAATTCGTAGTGGCTGAGACCGCCGAGGAAGCCTTAAAATTGGCTCAGAAGAAGAATCCACAGCTTAAGGCAGAAGACCTCGAACAGGAGAGCGACTGCCTCGACACATGGTTCTCCTCATGGCTGTGGCCTATCAGCGTGTTCGACGGCATCAATCATCCCGACAACGAAGATATCAAATACTACTACCCCACCTCCGACTTGGTGACAGGCCCGGACATCATCTTCTTCTGGGTGGCGCGCATGATTATGGCAGGCTATGAGTATCGCGGCACCTATCCTTTCAAGCACGTGTATTTCACCGGCATCGTACGCGACAAACTCGGTCGGAAGATGAGCAAGAGTTTAGGCAACTCACCTGACCCGCTGAAACTCATTGACAAATATGGCGCCGACGGCGTGCGCATGGGTATGATGCTCTCCGCACCTGCCGGAAACGACATCCTCTTCGATGAGAGCCTCTGCGAGCAGGGACGCAACTTCAACAACAAGATTTGGAATGCCTTCCGCCTTGTCAAGGGATGGCAGGTGGCTGACATCGAGCAACCCGAGTGCTGCAAGATTGCCGTAGCTTGGTTTGATGCTAAGCTCAAGACAGCCAATGAGGAAATAGACAACCTTTTTAAGAGCT
>JBMNUW010000001.1:0-68516 GCA_050946475.1 Prevotella sp. | reverse complement strand
GCGGTTTAGAATCTTTTAGCAAAATTGAGGCCGAACACAGCGGATTCATGCAATATTTTGTCAGAATAATCGAATTTCTGAAACATCATTTAACAAAGGGTGACGAGACAGCTGCAAGTTGGGTTAATCCCTTCTATATTATTCCCTCGTTTTAATTTCTTATTCGTATGAATAGGCAAGATTTACACATCCTTCAAATCGGAGACGTGTTGGTTTCTCCGGACATCATCACTGAATATTTTTGCTGTGACTTGAGCAAGTGCAAGGGGCAGTGCTGCGTCGAAGGAGACGCGGGTGCGCCGGTAACACTCGATGAAATCGGAGAGATAGAGAATGTCCTTGATGCCGCTTGGGGAGAGCTCAGTCCGCAGGCTCAGTCGGTTATCGACCGGCAAGGTGTGGCTTATACCGACCGTGACGGCGACTTGGTGACAAGTATTGTGAATGGCAAGGACTGTGTCTTCACCTGTTACGAGAATAGTGTTTGTCTTTGTGCATTGGAGCGTGTTTGCCGACAGGGGAAGACCAAGTGGCCCAAACCCATTTCTTGTGCACTTTATCCCATCCGTGAGAAGCGTTTCAGCAACGGGCTTGTTGGTATAAACTATCATCAATGGGATGTATGTCGTACGGCTGTAGAGCACGGTCGCGAACTTCGTCTGCCTATCTACAAGTTTCTGCGCGAGCCTCTTATCCGTCGATTTGGGGAGGAATGGTACAAGGAATTGTGCGAAGTGGCAGAGGTAATCAATTCAAAATTGGAGGGCGGAAAGAGTAATCCTTATTAATTCACAATTCATAATTTATAATCGAATGCGTGAGGCGGAATTAGTAATTTATAATTCACAATTGGCTATACGATAATAATATTAAATTCGTCCGCACCGATATCTCTTGCAGGGTTGCCGGCCTAGTGCCGGCCCCCAACCCGAATGGCGTACTTGACTGAATTGGCTCATGTGACGGTTTAGTGAAGAATCTCGCTCTGCAAAAATCATACAGAATCTAAGAAATTTATTAAAATCTTTGCTTCATGCAATGGATGATTACCAATAAGAAGGGTCGTCGTATCGATAATTGCTGCGACGGCCCTTCTTATTTTGTGCATGTTCTTCACTGGCAGGAATGATGCCAAGTGAAAAGATTTATTTCTTTGTTGTAACCTTGCATTTGATGACACAGGCAACGGTATGGGCGCAAAATACACCAGCCACGAACAGGCCAATCATTCCAGGCCAGCTTTCGGCAAACGTAGACGTCATAAATCCCACACCTACTACCAAGAGGACTGGCCAGCCCTCAAGAGAAGTTGTGTTGTATGCCGGTGAGTATTTTGTAAGGAACTTCAAGAATTGCATTATCAGTTATGTATTCTGTTGCTGGTTTGTTTAATTATTCATTCAGCTCACCTTTACCTTCCAAGCCATGCTTCGGGATTGAGCTTGGTGCGCTCCTTGCGTAACTGGAACTGCAAGATGTGGTCGGGACCCACGGTGCCGAGAATCTGACGGGTACTGACTTTCTGTCCGCGACTTACGTTGACTGATTTCAAGTTACAGTAAACGGAAATGTAGGCTCCGTGACGCACCATGACGACCATGCTGCCGCCGTAGCCGATTACTGCACTCACCTCGCCGTCGTACACGGCGCGGGCCTGACAGCCGTTGCCGCCCATGATATTGATGCCCTTATTGTCGAGGGTGACACCACGGAGGCCTTCTACGTTATACTGTCCGAAGTGACTTACAATCCTGTAATTTCCGGTGATAGGCATGGGCAGGCGTCCTTTGTTGGCTTCGAAGCCGCTGTTCATCATACGGTCTACAGTGGAGAACCTTCGTGCCTCTTCGGCATCTTTCTTGGCCTCGGCGATTTCGCGACGCGAGCGTTCTTTGTCTACCTTTGCTTTGCGTTCAGCTGCTTCACGCTGCGCCTCGGCCTCGCGGGCAGCCTGTTCGGCGGCAGCCTTCTGTGCCGCAGCTGCACGCGCCTGCTCTTCTGCTGCACGTGCTTTGGCGGCCAGTTGACGAGCGGCTTCTTGCTGAGCCTTGCGCTCCTTTGCCACTGCAGCTTCTTGTGCCTGCCGCTTGGCAGCTTCGGCTGCCTCCTCGCGAGCTTTCCTTGCTGCAGCTTCGGCTGCCGCCGCCTGTCTTGCCCGTTCCTGTGCCGCCTTTTCACGAGCCCTGGCTTCAGCTATTCTGCGTGCATTCTCTCTTGCTGCAGCTTCGGCTGCAGCCTTCTTTCGTGCCAGCTCGGCTGCACGACGTTTGGCAGCTTCGGCTGCCGCTGCTTTGCGGCGTGCTTCGGCTTCGGCACGAGCACGTACTTTTTGTACCTCGATTTCCACCAGACGGTCAATCTGAGCGTTCAGAGCTGCGTCTTTCTTATGCTGCTCGGCGATAATCGATTGGATGGTCTTCTGCTGTTTCTGCAGTCCTGCCACTATCTGCTGTTGTTCGTTCTTGTAACCTTCGAGCTTGTTCTTCTCCTGCTGGCCTTTCGAGAGCAGGACGTTTTTCTGGCGATGAACGTTTTGCAGCTGTTGGTGCTTGTGGTTCACCTGATTCTGTTTGGCTTTCACAGCCTCTCCTTGAGCTCGCTGGTAGTTGGCATATTCCCGTACAAAGCGCAGACGACGATACATCTGCACGAAGTTCTTGGCCGAAAAGATGAACATCAACTTGTCCTGCACCGTGCGGTGACGTGCAAGATAACGCATGGATTTGATATATTTTTGCTGACGGTCCTTGAGCTGTCCTTCCAGAGTCTTCAGTTGAGATTTCAAGATACCGATGTTTCCTTCGATATGATGAATGTCTTTCTGTATACCGTCGATGTTTTTCTGGCTTTGGTCTATCTCTCCGTTTACTACCATTAGATTCTTGAGACGGGAAGCCACGTCCGCCTTGTTCTGCTTCAGTGCCTTTTCCTGCTCACGTATCTTCTTTTGAATAGCAGAGCGCTGGTTCTGCAAGCCTCGAATAGAGGCATTGGAGTATTTTACAGTTCTGCTTGATTTCTGTCGTCTTTGTTGACTGCTACGACTTTTTGAGGTACTTCTTTTTTTGGTGGTTTTCTTTCGCTGCTGCGTCGTTTGCGCTTTCTGCTTGGTTGTTTGCTTCCTGCTCTGCGCCATTCCGTCGTTGGCGAAGATCATTAGCACGGCGAGTAATATCAGACCTATTTTTCTCATTACATCTTCAATAATTTACCCAGCACATCCTGGGCTTCAACTTTCTTATATCTGTCGGACACGGTGGTTTGGGCATCCCAGTCGCTGTTGGTCTTCAGGCTGTTCATCTCCAGTCGTACGGAAGCACTCTTCTGTTTTCCCGTAGCGTTGGTGGTGAAAGAGAATTCCTGAGTGGCCGGGAACTGTTTTGACCCAAGTGGCTTGAAGTCCGAGTAATTCCATTTCAAGTTTGACTTGCCGCTTTTTCCTCCTATGTAAGTGATGTCTGCCTGGCTGATTTTCCCATCTTGCCGGTTGGCGGTCCACACGAAGGTTAGGTTCCCGTTTTTGAGAGTTATCGGAACATTTTGCCCCGTTTCATCGAGGTCGGGAGAAAATTTTATCAGATCACCCTCGCCTACACGAGTGGTTCCAGGCAGAAGCAATTGGTTCCAGAAGAGCGACTGAAGACTGTAGAAATTCAGACCGTTGTCGCGGAGAAAGTCCAGCTGGTTGTAGTCACCCTTGATATACTCCTTATGAATTCTGTCTACCACGAGCACATAGTCGGGAGTGAATTCCAGTCGGCCTACTTCTGATCCCAGCAGGGGGACGAAGAGCTGGAGACGAATCACTTCGTTGCGCCTCATTCGCAGTTGTCCGGGCACCGTGATATCCTTGCCTTCAGCCTGTGCATTGAATGACAGGGAGGCAACGATGTTCTCGGCATAGACGCGATTGTCACTCACTTTCTGCACGAAGGCCAGCTGTTCTTGTGCCTTGTTAGTGGTCTGTGTCACGGGTGCGGTCTTGTTTGAGCCGTCATTCACCAGGTTTTTCTTGGCTCCGCACGATGCGAGAAACAGCACTGCGCCGAGCATGAGGAGTTGAAAGCTATGTTTCATTTTCTCTTTTTTCTTGTTGTTTCTATTTTCTTTTTGAGGTCGGCGGCTTTTTCAGAATCGGCATCGATAGCTTTTTGCCAGAAGTCGATGGCTTTTTGCCGCTCGTTCAATTTCAAGTAGATGTCGCCGGCATGTTCCAGCACGTCAGCACTGAGAGTTGTATCGGTGTCGTTGACAAGTGCCTGGTCTATGTAGATGCGGGCCTCAGTGTAACGTCCCTGTTTGAAGAGGACCCATGCATAGGTATCAAGAAAGGTCGCATTCTTCGGCTCGGACTTGATGGTCTTGGCACTCATTTCCTCAGCCTTTTTCAAGTCGCCGTCTGTTACGGAGAGGTAGTAGGCATAGTTGTTCAGCGCCATTGTGTAGTCAGGCTTCCAGGTCAGACAACTGTCAAATGCGGCGAAGGCTTTCTCTCGTTCTCCTTGCTGATAGTAGATATCCGCCATGATGGCATAGAAGTCAGCCACGATGTCTGGATTGCTTTGGGCGTTGATTTGCGCCGTTCCGTGCTGGAAGGCGTTGAGGGCACCCTTGTCGTCTTTCTGATAAAACCGGGCAAGCCCTGTGAAGTAATAAAACGCCAATTCATCGGGATTGTAGAGCATTCCCGGCTCGCTGAGACTGTCTATCTTCGCCCAGTCCTGCTTCGGCCAAGCATTCTGTATGAGTTGCAGTCGTGCAGGGGCATTGTCGGGCGTGATATTGAGAAGGTCCACAAGGGAACTGTCTATCTGTTGTTGCGGGAATTTCTTCGTCGACAGGTAGATTACTTTGAGTTCAGCCACGGTCGAATCCTTGGGCACCACCTGTTGTATTTTCTCGATGAGATCGACAATTTCTGTGCTGTCACCCTTTTGTAAGTCGTTCTCTCTAATGGCCTGTTTCAGGAATTGAATGCGGGTGTCGGACGGCGTAGAAGGTTCCGTCAGAATACGGTCGGACATCTGCTTGGCGAGGTCTTTCTGTCCCGTTGTATTGTAATAGTCGTAGAGAGAACTGAGGGCATAGGTGTTGTCTGGCTCCTCTTCCACGGCCTTGCGGAAGATTTTGTAAGCGTTTTTTTGCTTGTTATTTTGCATGAACCAGTTGCCGAGCATCACTTGATAGTTCACGTCTTCAGCATGCTCGTCGGCCATGGCCTTGAGAGCCTTGTAGGCGCGTTTTTTGTCGCCCATCATTTCGTAAACGTTCATTTTGGAGAGCGTTATCTGCTCACTTTCCCCTTCCACTTGCTCGATACGGTTGATGGCAGAAAGCATTTTCTCGTATTCCTTGGAATTTTGATAGAGGCGCACGAGGATGTTGAGAATATCGGTCCTGTCTCTGTTGTCACGGGCTAGCCGTTCATACACCTCAGTGGCTTTGTCGTATTTCTGTGATGCGAGATAGTATTGGGCTAATTTCTCCTGGAAGGTATTGTTGTGCGGACTGAGAGCGGCAGCTCTTTCCAGTGCGTTGAGAGCGAGACTGTCTTTGCGTAGGATGGAGAGATACATCGCCTTCATGTATTGGACGGTTGCCGAGGTGCTGTCTATTTTCTCGCAATGGCACAATAAGTCGTAGGCTGCAGCAAGATGTCCTGCCTCCTGTTGCCGGGTGGCTTCGAGGAAAAAGTATTGGAAGCGTTGCCTGTCGTTGGGTGACAGCTTATCGGTGAAAACGTCCGGTTTCACCGATATCTCCGCTGCTTTCTTCCGTTTCTGCGCAGAAGCGTTACCTCCGGCTGCAAAGACGAGCAGGAAGGTGAAGAAAAAGAGGAGAAGTCTATGAGTCCACTTCATTTTGTTGGTGCTATTTTTATTTCAGTCCGGTGTGTCCGTATCCGCCTTCGCCGCGTTCAGTTTCATCAAGCTCTTCCACGAGCTGAAAGTCCACCTTTGTGTACTGGGCGATGACCATCTGCGCAATGCGCTCGCCGTCGTTGATGGTGAAATCCTCGTTGGAGAGGTTCACCAGTGCCACCATCACTTCACCGCGGTAGTCGGCGTCAATGGTACCGGGCGTGTTGATGACGGTGATGCCGTGTTTCAGAGCCAGTCCGCTTCTCGGGCGCACTTGTGCCTCATAGCCTTTGGGCAAAGCGATGTGCAGACCGGTAGGAATGAGGCGTCGTTCTAATGGATGAAGCACGATGGAATCGGTGATATTTGCACGCAAGTCAAGTCCTGCGCTGTCTTCTGTAGCGTAGGCTGGCAGGGGTTGATGGCCCTTGTTGATTACTCTTATCTGTATCATTTGAAAGGATTTAGATACAAAATTAGATAAAAATCGTGAGATAGCATCGAAATTAATAATATTTATAGATGTGCAGCTCGAATGACAATATGTTTTGTTGCTGACAATGTTGAGCTTGTAGCTGTTAACAATGGTTCCTGATAGGGTGAATCTTACCTTTTGGCATTGTAAATGATGTATTTTTACATTGTAAATGATATATCTTTACATCGTTTCCCAGCTGAGACACGATTGTGCCCCAAGTGGGAGAAGATCGAGCCCCACGTGGGACACGATTGTTTCCCAGGTGGGACTCAATCATTTCCCAGCTGGGTCTTAATCATGCCCCAGGTGGGACAAGACATCCTGCTTGTTGTTAGACAATGTCAATCAGTATTGTTGATATCACAAATTCCTTTGATTCGCCGAGAATAACTGTATTTATCGCGTGTATTCATCATGATGCATAAAAGTATAGTTTCAGAACATGTTATTTTTGAGGCAAAAAGCATGGGTGATAGTGACCGGTAAATTTTAATTTTGAAATCATTGTTTGGAAGGCGCAGTCTTCTTCATGGCAACAGACCTGTCATGGGGTTGCGCCTTTCAGGCGCAGCTCTTTTGAAGGTGCGCCTATAATCAGGCAGCTGTCAGCTGCGTTTTCATGTGCTCGTGTCAGTTACGTTTCCATGTTTCGGATTCCAATTTGTCGTACGATAACGTGATTGTGTGCTATTTTCGTTTTATTTTCTGCGAGCGCAATAATTTTGCTCTTCTTCAGCGCTATTTCGCTCTATCTTCCAGCCTTTTTTTGTCTCCTTTCAAGAGAGTGAAAAGACTATTGGAAGATTGACATTTATGAGGCTTATCAAACTTGCTATTGTATAAATAATCCATTTTCAATAAAATTTGTGGGGCAAAGTGGGTGGAAGTGGGGAATTTTGTGTAACTTTGGGGCAAAATTCCTTATATAAGATGTGCATATGCGATTTTTAGGAAACATAGAGGCCAAAATGGATGCGAAGGGACGTGCCTTTCTGCCATCTACATTCCGCAAGGTGCTGGCAGCATCTGGCGAGGAGGGTCTTGTGCTTCGTCGCGACATCTTTGAAAATTGCCTGGTGATTTATCCCAGGCAGATATGGAACGCCGAGATGGACGAGATGAGGGCACGTCTTTCGCGCTGGGACCGTCAGCAGCAGATGGTGTTCCGCAAGTTTGTCTCCGGTGTGACCGACCTCTCGATGGACGGCAACGGTCGCATTCTCATACCGCGCACCTTTCTCGATGCTGTCGGCATAGGTCAGCAGATACGTTTCGTGGGTATGGGTGACACGATAGAGATATGGCCAGACGACACCGCCGGCGGAGACGAAGGGACCGACGACCTCTTCATGAGCTCCGAAGACTTTGGTGAGGCTCTTCAACAGTTGATGGGTGACAAGGCTGGAGCGTGACCTTGACGAACCGAATATAGAAACAGACCAACAACAATGATAAAGACAGCAGAAACTTATCATGTTCCCGTGTTGCTGCGCGAGAGTATCGACGGACTGGACGTGAAGCCCGGTGGCGTCTATGTCGACGTGACCTTCGGTGGTGGCGGACATTCGCGCGAGTTGCTCTCACGTCTGGGTCCCGATGGTCATCTCTACGGTTTTGACCAGGATGCCGATGCCGAACGCAATGCCATTGACGATAGCCGCTTCACTTTCGTGCGGTCCAATTTCCGTTATCTTTCAAACTGGATGCGCTATTACGGTGTGGAAGGAATAGACGGTCTGTTGGCCGATCTCGGCGTGTCTAGTCATCATTTCGACGACGAAACGCGCGGTTTTTCTTTCCGCTTTGACGCTCCTCTTGACATGCGCATGAACAAGCAGGCGCAGCTTACGGCGGCCGACCTGGTGAATAACGCCGAGGAACAGCAGTTGGCCGATATCTTCTTCCTGTACGGAGAATTGCGCCAGGCTCGCCGTTTGGCAGCCGCTGTAGTTAAGGCTCGTGTCCGGAAGCCCGTGGAAACTACAGGCGACCTTGTCACCGTAGTGGAACCGCTGTTGCAGCATGGTCATGAGAAGAAGGACATGGCTAAGCTTTTCCAAGCCCTTCGCATAGAGGTGAACCAGGAGATGGCCGCCCTTAAGGAAATGCTTGCCGCCGCCACACGACTGCTCAATCCCGGTGGAAGGCTCTCCGTGATAACCTACCATTCGCTCGAAGACCGCATCGTGAAAAATGTGATGAAGAGCGGTAACGCCGAAGGCAGGGTGGAGCGCGACTTTTTCGGACAGAGCAGTTGCCCCTTCCGACTGGTGAACAACAAGGTGACAGTGCCTTCTGAGGAAGAGCAGGAACGCAATCCCAGGAGTCGAAGCGCAAAACTTAGAATAGCAGAGAAAAAATAAGTAAACGAATACCCCCGCTGGGGGAGAATGGAAGTGAAGACGATGACAGACGAGAAAAAGAACCAACCGACAACTGCCGACACCACGAATACGGAACGCGACGATGCAGAGCAGAATACGGCTGCCAAGCAAAAAGATGACAGCCAGGTAACTGCTCCCGGCGATGAAAAGCAGAGGGAAACGGACGCGAAGGAATCCGATTCCGATGCTCTTTCGCTCAAGCGCGTGATAGCCGAGCAGGTAACGGAAGGCGAGTCACCCTTCTCGCGTAACTTCACGTTGCGCAAGATTCTGGGAGGTGACATGCTGAACACCACCTTCGTGCGCAGGCAGATTGGTGTGGTGCTTCTCATCACTTTCTTTGCCATCGTTTACATTTCGAGTCGTTACGCCTGCCAGCAGAAAATCATTGAGATAGACAAGCTGCAACGAGAGCTCAAGGATGCCAAATACAAGGCTTTGTCCAGTCGCAGTCAGATTACGGAGAAAAGCCGCGAGAGCAATGTGCTTGACATGCTGAAGAACAACAAGGACAGTGTGTTGAAGATAGCCAGTCAGCCACCCTATATTATCCAGGTGCCGGAGAGCGAGAGCAATAACTGATACGCCGGGCACCTATTTTATATATAAGGTCGCTGACAACATGACTAATTTCTGTCGAAAGACAAATGGTAAAAGTTGAAAGTACGAAGTACAATAATATATACAGAATAAATGGCTAAGTTCAATTACGATAAAATCATGCCGCGCTATTCGCTCATCGCCATAGTGATGACGCTCATGTCCGTCGCCGTGGTTGGCAGAGCCGGATATTTGATGACGGTAAAACGCAGCTATTGGTCTCAAGTGGCCGACCGGGTGAAGAGGGACAGCGTGCGGGTGGACCCTGCTCGCGGCAACATCCTCAGTTGCGATGGAGAACTGCTGGCCTCGTCGTTACCCGAATTCAAGATATACATGGATTTTAAGACCTTGCATGATACGGGTAACGACTCGCTCTGGGTAGCCAAATTGGACAGCATCTGCAATGGATTGCACAACATCTTCCCGGAGAAAAGCGCAGCACAGTTTCGAGCCGACTTGGAAAGAGGTCGCAAGCAACAGAAAAGACACTGGCCAGTATGGCCTAACCGCATAGAATATAATGTCTATTCAGAAGTGAAGGCTCTGCCTGTGTTCCGTCTGTCAAAACTGAAAGGCGGATTCCACCAGGAGGAACTCAGCTCCCGTGTTCGTCCGAACGGCTCACTGGCACAACGCACCGTGGGCGATATGTATGCTGCGAAGGACAATGGCAAAACGCCTCGTTGCGGACTGGAATTAAGTTATGACTCCATCCTGCGTGGTACCGACGGCATTGTGCACCGTCGGAAAGTGCTCAATAAATTCCTTGACATCCCTGATACACCGCCAACCGACGGTGATGATATCCTGACTACCATTGATGTGGATATGCAGGATTTGGCAGAACGCTCCGTGCTCGACGAGCTTCGTGAAATCAACGGTAATGTAGGCGTTGCCATTGTCATGGAAGTTGCGACGGGTGACATCAAGGCCATTGTGAACATGGAGAAATGCATCGACGGCGAATACCGTGAGATAAAGAACCATGCCGTGAGTGACCTGTTGGAGCCGGGTTCTGTTTTCAAGACCGCCTCAATCATGACCGTGCTGGAAGATGGTTATTGCGATACCACGAAGATTGTGGATACCGGCGGAGGTATATGGCCCATGTACGGACGTGAGATGAAAGACCACAACTGGCGGCGCGGCGGCTATGGTGTGATGACGCTCCCTCACACTCTGGAGGTGAGCTCTAACGTCGGTGTGAGTCGTATCATAGACGAATACTATCACAACAATCCGGAGAAGTTTGTTCGTGGTATCTATCGTACGGGCTTGGCAGCCGACCTGCACATTCCCATCGTGGGAGCCACTTCCGCTCGCATCCGCATGCCGAAGAAAAACTCTCACGGACAATACGTCAACTGGAGCAAGACGGCACTGCCTTGGATGAGCATTGGCTACGAAACCCAGATACCGCCCATTTCTACTCTGACTTTCTATAATGCTATTGCCAACAACGGCAAGATGATGCAACCGCGCTTTGTAAAAGCTGTGGTGCGCAACGGAGAAATTATCAAGGAGTTTCCGCCGCAGGTGGTGGTCGGTCATGAACAGATAGCCTCGATGAAGACCATCAAAATCATGCAGACAATTCTCCACCATGTGGTAAGTCAGGGTCTGGGACGCAAGGCCGGGTCTACGTCATTCCAGGTGGCTGGTAAGACCGGAACAGCACAGATGTCGAAGGGCGCTGCAGGCTACAGGAGCGGCACGACAAACTATCTGCTCTCCTTTGCTGGATACTTCCCCGCCGATGCTCCGCGCTACAGCTGCATCGTCTGCATTCAAAAGAGCGGATTGCCCGCTTCGGGTGGCGGCATGAGTGGAGTGGTGTTCCATCACATTGCCGAAGGCATCATGGCAAAGAGCCTTAAGCTTGATGCAAAAGCTGCTCGTGACTCTGCCTCGGAGTTTGTGCCCGACGTGAAGTCCGGTAACATCCTCGCTGCCGATTACGTGCTTTCCACCCTCGGCATCAAGACCTCTGCCAACTTTGCCATGACATCACCTCTGCAGAACATTATCTGGGGTACTACCGAAAAACGTCGTAACTGCGTGATGCTGCGCAAGGCTAACGGACTCGGCCCGCACTATATTCCGAATGTGAAAGGCATGGGCGCCCGCGATGCCGTGTATTTGATAGAACAACGTGGCGTGAAGTGTATCGTGGAAGGCCGAGGCAAGGTAGTTGAGCAAAGCCTTGATCCCGGACACTACATCCGCAGGGGAGATGTGTGCAGGCTGAGACTAAGTTAAAAAAAAGAAGACACAAGCCTCACAACCACAGACCCTCTCTAACTCCCCCTGAAAGGGGGGGGAGAAAATGCGAAACCGAGCGTATCTTAATTAGATAAGAATAGCACGGGGCGGATGCCCATAGTTGTTAGAGAGGTGTCTTTACCAGCGCTCATCCTCTCCCTTTTAGGGAGAGATAGAGAGGGTCTTTTAATACAAAATATATAATGATGAAACTACGAGAATTACTGAAGAACGTCAAGCCGCTTGAGATTATGGGCTCCGACGATGTAGACATCAAGGGCGTGGACATCGATTCACGTCGCGTCAAGGAGGGCCATCTCTTCGTAGCCATGAAAGGCACGCAGGTGGACGGCCACAAGTTTATTCCGAAAGCTGTAGAGCAGGGTGCTGCAGCCGTGCTGTGCGAAGATGTGCCTGAGACGCTCGCCGAGGGCGTGACCTATGTGAAGGTAGCTTCTACGGAGGATGCCGTCGGTCCCGTGGCAACGCTCTTCTATGGTGATCCGTCGAAGAAGCTCAAGCTCGTTGGAGTTACGGGTACCAACGGCAAGACTACTATTGCCACCTTATTATATAATATGTTTCGCAAGATGGGTCATAAGTGTGGTCTGCTCTCCACGGTGTGCAACTACATCGAAGACGAGGCTATCCCAGCCGACCATACCACCCCGGACCCCATAGAACTCAACGAACTGCTGGGCCGCATGGTGGAGGCTGGTTGCGAATACGCCTTCATGGAGTGCTCGTCGCATGCCATTGCCCAGAAGCGCATCGGCGGACTGAAGTTTACAGGAGGCATCTTTACCAATCTCACCCGGGACCATCTGGACTATCATAAGACTTTCGAGAACTATCGCAACGCAAAGAAGGCTTTCTTCGACGGACTACCAAAAACTGCCTTTGCCATCACCAATGCCGACGACAAGAACGGCATGATAATGGTACAGAACACCAAGGCTACGGTGAAGACCTACTCCGTGCGAGCCATGGCCGACTTCCGTGCACGCATCATTGAAAGCCACTTCGGCGGTATGTATCTCGATATTGACGGTCACGAGGTTGGCGTGCAGTTCATCGGCAAGTTCAACGTGAGCAACCTGCTCGCCGTTTATGGTGCCGCCCGAATGCTTGGTAAGGAGCCCGAGGACATTCTCGTAGTGATGAGTACATTACACAGCGTGAGCGGACGTCTTGAACCGTTGCACTCGCCCAAGGGTTTCACGGCCATCGTGGACTATGCCCATACACCCGATGCCCTGGAGAACGTACTTTCCGCCATCCATGAGGTACTCAACGGAAAGGGCCATGTGATTACTGTCTGCGGAGCCGGAGGCAATCGTGACCACGGCAAACGTCCCCTTATGGCGCAGGAGGCAGTGAAGCAGAGTGACCGCGTGATAATTACGAGCGACAATCCTCGTTTCGAGGACCCACAGGCTATCATCAATGACATGCTGGCAGGACTGACCCCTCAGCAGATGAAGAAGGTCGTGTCCATCGTAGACCGCAAGCAGGCCATACGTACTGCCTGCATGATGGCAGAGAAGGGTGATGTGGTACTCGTGGCAGGAAAGGGACACGAGAACTATCAGGAAATACAGGGAGTGAAGCATCATTTCGACGATAAAGAGGTGTTGCGCGAAATCTTCGCAGAAGACAAGGAATAAGGACCATACATACAGAAACAGATATATAAGATGCTATACTATTTATTCCGATTCCTCAATCAGTATGATATTCCCGGGGCACATCTCTGGAGCTATGTCTCATTCCGTGCCTTGCTTACACTGGTGCTCTCGCTTATTATTTCCGCCTGGTTCGGCGAGAAGTTCATTCGTTTCATGAAGCGGCGTAACATCTCAGAGACGGAGCGTGATGCCAGTATCGACCCCTTCGGCGTTCAGAAGAAGGGCGTTCCCACAATGGGCGGTGTCATCATCATGATGTCCATACTTGTACCAGTTCTCCTGCTGGGTCGTCTGCGCAACATCTATCTGCTGTTGATGATAGTCACTACGGTGTGGCTCGGCTTCCTGGGCTTTATGGACGACTATATCAAGACTTTCCGCAAGAACAAGGAAGGTCTGAAAGGCAAGTATAAGATTGTGGGACAGGTGAGTATCGGACTAATTGTAGGTCTTGTGCTTTGGGCAAGTCCTGATGCCGTGGTACGTGAGAATGTTACCTATCACCAGCAGGGCAAGGAACTCGTGATGCACAAGTCGAAACCCGTGAAATCGCTCAACACCACCATTCCCTTCGTGAAGAACCACAACCTCGACTACTCTAAGGTGATGGGCTTCTTCGGCAAGTATAAGGTAGCTGCCGGCTGGGTTCTCTTCGTCATTATGACCATTTTGGTGGTGACGGCAGTGAGCAACGGAGCCAATCTTAATGACGGTATGGATGGTATGTGCGCCGGCAACGCGGCCATTATCGGAGTGGCGTTGGGCATCTTGGCCTATGTGTCGAGTCACATCGAGTTTGCCGCCTATCTCGACATCATGTACATTCCCGGCAGTCAGGAACTCGTGGTGTTTCTCTGTGCTTTCACGGGAGCACTCGTCGGATTCCTTTGGTACAACGCTTATCCCGCCCAGGTGTTCATGGGCGACACGGGTTCACTGATGATAGGTGGTATCATCGGAGTTTGCGCCGTCATCATCCACAAGGAACTTCTTTTGCCCATTCTGTGCGGCATCTTCTTCGTGGAAAGTCTGTCGGTGATTATTCAGACTTCTGTGTTCAAGTACTACAAGCGTCGCGGTCAACGGGTGCGCGTGTTCCGTGCCACCCCTATTCACGACAATTTCCGCCGGCTGGACAGTCAGCTCGACCCGACGAGCCGTTACATCCTTCGTGGGTGGCCTCGTCGTCAGTTCAGTGAGTCGAAGATTACAGTACGCTTCTGGATTACTACCATCATCCTCGCAGCGCTCACCATCGTTACGCTGAAGATGCGTTGAGGCTTGAGCAGAATACCAGGTGTCAAGGGACTGACTTGCGCAGCCCCTCACATTATTATATATAAGGTGCTATAATATATGGCACGTAACGAAAGACTGACTCGGATAAGAGATATTAACGAGCAACTTTCACAAAAACAATAAATAAGATGAAGAGAATTGTAGTTTTGGGAGGTGGTGAGAGCGGCGCAGGAGCTGCCGTTTTAGCCAAAAAAGAAGGCTTCGACGTGTTCCTTTCGGATATGTCTGCCATCAAGGACAAATACAAGAAACTGCTTGACGACCACCATATCGAGTGGGAGGAGGGACACCACACAGAAGAAAAGATACTCAATGCCGATGAGATAATCAAGAGTCCCGGCATTCCGAAGGAAGCCCCGATGATACAGAAAATCATGGAAAAGGGCATCCATATCATCAGCGAGATAGAGTTTGCCGGTCGTTATACCCATTCGAAGATGATTTGCATCACGGGCAGCAACGGCAAGACTACCACCACCTCGCTTATCTATCATATCTTTAAAGCAGCAGGTTATGACGTGGGGCTCGCCGGCAACATCGGGCGCAGCCTTGCGTTGCAGGTGGCGGAAGATCCCCATGAATATTATATCATTGAGCTCAGTTCGTTTCAGTTGGACAACATGTATGACTTCCGTGCCAACATCGCTATCCTGCTGAACATTACGCCCGACCATCTGGACCGTTACGACTATAAGTTCCAGAACTACGTTGACGCGAAGATGCGAATCATCCAGAACCAGACGGCCGACGACAGTTTCATTTACTGGAACGACGACCCCGTGATTAAAAAGGAGCTGGAGAAATACGACATCAAGGCCGTACAATGTCCCTTCTCGGAGTTGAAGGAGAAAGGCAGCATCGGCTATATCGAGGAAGGACAATACAAACTGGAATATCCCACTCCTTTCAACATGGAGCAGGAGGAACTGTCGCTTACCGGCAAGCATAACATCTACAACTCATTGGCTGCAGGGCTGGCTTCGAACATCAGCGGTATCCGGAAGGACATTATCCGCAAGAGCTTGAGCGACTTCCCCGGAGTGGAGCATCGACTGGAAAAAGTCACGAAGGTAAGAGGCGTGCAGTATATCAACGACTCGAAGGCCACCAACGTGGACGCTTGCTGGTATGCCTTGGAGAGTATGCGCACACCAACTATCCTCATTCTCGGCGGCAAGGACAAGGGCAACGACTATTCTGCCATCCGCGACTTGGTGAAGCAGAAGTGCGTAGGACTGGTATATCTTGGTGCCGACAATAAGAAGCTCCATGACAACTTTGACAACTTGGGATTGCCCGTTCGCGACACCCACTCGATGAAAGACTGCGTGCAAGCCTGCTATGAAATGGCCAAGCCCGGTGATACAGTGCTGCTGAGTCCCTGTTGTGCCAGTTTCGACCTGTTCAAGAACATGGAGGATCGCGGTGAACAGTTCAAGACCCTTGTTCGCAATCTATAGAAAGATTCGGTCACACTTCGTTCAACTGACTGAAAGACGTCAGAATACGACAATTCCAAGATGAAATAAAAAATAGCATAAAAAATAAAAGACATAGCGTCTACACTGAATCATAAACGCAAATGAGCAAGACAATCGGAAATCTCTTCAAAGGCGACAAAGTCATTTGGTGGGTGTTCTTTTTCTTGAGCATCATCAGTGTTGTGGAGGTTTACTCGGCTTCTTCCGAATTGACCTACAAGGGAGGAAACTTCATTCAGCCGATGATAAAACACATCTTCATGCTGATTTTGGGTCTGGGCTTGATCATCCTGGTGCTCAACATCAAGTGCAAGTATTTCAAGATAGCCACGCCCTTTATGCTGATGATCTCGATAGCGAGTCTGGTGCTGGTGTTCTTTATCGGACAGTCTACCAACGGAGCTGCCCGCTGGATACCCGTCTTCGGATTTCAGTTCCAGCCATCCGAGATAGCCAAGGGTACGATGGTGCTCTGTACGGCACAGATTCTCAGTGCCATGCAAACTCGTAACGGAGCCGACCGCCATGCAATGAGCTACATCTTGATGGTGGGCCTCTCGATGATTCCGCTCATTTGTCTTGAGAACCTCTCCACGGCGGCACTGCTTTGTGTAGTGGTCTTTCTGATGATGTTTATCGGCAGAGTGCCCGCCCGGCAGCTGGGAGCACTCATCGGCGTGACAGTGTTGGCGATAGCCTTGGTGCTTACCCTTGTCATGGCTTTTGGAACCGACCGCAATGAAGAGTTGGCAAAGAATCACCTGACAGAGCAGACGGTGAAGAAGGCGGAAGAACATCGGTCTAAAGGAATTTTCCACCGATTCGACACATGGAAGTCGCGCATCGATAAATTCATGAATCAGAAGGATCTTGCGCCCAACGAGGTAGACCTTGACAAGGATGGTCAGCGTGCACACGGCTATATTGCCATCGCTACTTCAAGCGTGTTTGGGAAGGGACCGGGTAATTCGGTAGAACGCGATTTCCTTTCGCAGGCCTTCTCCGACTTCATTTATGCCATCATCATTGAGGAGACCGGACTGGTGGGAGCCGCTTTCGTGGCCATGCTCTACATCATTTTGCTCTTCAGAACGGGGCGCATAGCCAGTCGCTGCGAGAATAACTTCCCGGCATTTCTTGCCATGGGTCTGGCCTTGCTGCTCGTTGTGCAAGCCCTGTTCAACATGTGCGTGGCAGTAGGTTTCGTGCCCGTGACAGGTCAGCCTCTTCCTCTGGTAAGTAAGGGCGGAACTTCTACGCTTGTCAATTGTGTCTACATCGGCGTAATTCTCAGTGTGAGTCGTACGGCCAAAAAGAACAATGCTACTAACGATATAGGGGTAACGTCGGCAGCTGCAGCCTGACGAATAGACAGGTTGCTGAAAGATAAATGTTGCTAATGGTGAAGAATAAACATTGATATTATCAGTGAAAGTGAAAAATTTTATTTACTTTTGCAAAGAGATAGCAAGATAACTTCGACAAAGTGTAGAGAGCTGGTTCCTGTTTGACTTGTGCCGATATCGACGGAACGGCCAGCAACGGGAAACATCGCACCGATAAGTCGGGGCAGAGTGACCGGCTCGGCGAAAGCCCCTAAGACATTCAAAAACATTTGAGCGAAATATGGAAAAAGAATTAAGAGTAATTATTAGCGGAGGTGGCACCGGCGGACACATCTTTCCGGCCGTGTCAATTGCTAATGCTATCAAGGCAAAACATCCGGAGGCTCACATCCTCTTTGTGGGTGCTGAGGGAAGGATGGAGATGCAGCGCGTGCCCGCAGCAGGCTATGAAATCAAAGGTCTGCCCATCCGAGGATTCGACCGCAAGCATCTGTTGAAGAACATTGCCGTACTCTTCAAGATATGGAAGAGCCAGCGTATGGCCAAGCGCATCATCAAGGATTTTCGTCCGATGGTTGCTGTAGGAGTGGGCGGCTATGCCAGCGGCCCCACGCTCAATGTATGTGCTGATATGGGAATACCCTGTCTTATCCAGGAGCAGAACTCCTACGCAGGTGTCACCAACAAGCTCCTGGCCAAGAAGGCCTCGAAGGTCTGCGTGGCCTACGAAGGCATGGAACGCTTCTTCCCGGCAGACAAAATCGTGATGACGGGAAATCCTGTGCGCCAGAACGTACTCTCGTCGCCCTTAACTCCGCAGGAAGCACGCAAGAAGTATGGACTCGACCCTGAAAAGAAGACCATATTGCTCGTGGGTGGAAGTCTCGGAGCTCGTACCATCAACGAAAGCGTGAAGCAGCATCTCGATTTCGTGAAGAACCAGTCTGACGTCCAGTTTATCTGGCAGACCGGTAAATATTATTTTGAGGAAATGAAGGCTGCTGTAAAGGCATTCGGCGAACTGCCCAACCTCGTGGTGACAGATTTCATCAGTGACATGGGCGGCACTTACAAGGCTGCCGACCTCGTTATTTCGCGTGCCGGAGCAAGCAGCATCAGTGAATTCTGTCTTATAGGCAAGCCCGTCATTCTCGTGCCCAGTCCCAATGTGGCCGAAGACCATCAGACGAAGAACGCCATGGCACTGGTGAATCACGATGCGGCAATCTACGTAAAGGACGCCGATGCTCCCGACACGTTGCTCAAGCGTGCATTGGAAATAGTGAAGGACGATGCAAAGCTTGCTTCTCTCAGCGAAAACATCAAAAAGCTCGGATTCAAGAATTCAGCAGATGTCATCGCCGACGAAGTGGTGAAGCTCGCCTGGCATTGAATTTAGAAAAAAGACAGGGCACGAAAGCCAATCGAAGCCCGAATCGCGAATTTCGAGTGACGAACAATAAGTAAAGTATCATTGAACGATATCAAAATGGAATTGAAAGATATCAAAGCAGTATATTTCATAGGAGCGGGCGGTATCGGCATGAGTGCCATTGCCCGCTACTTCATACATCGCGGACTGGTGGTAGCCGGTTATGACCGTACACCTTCAGACCTTACCAGACAGTTGGAGAAAGAGGGAATGGTGATTCACTATGATGAAAACGTAGATGAGATACCTCATGCCTGTCGCGACAAGGCTACCTGCCTCGTGGTGTATACTCCCGCCATTCCTGCAAATCACAAGGAACTGCAATATTTCCGCGACGGCGGATTTGAAATAGAGAAGCGCGCACAAGTGCTCGGAACGCTGACGCGTACCCACAAGGGACTATGTGTGGCTGGAACTCACGGCAAGACCACAACTTCCACCATGTGTGCCCATATCATGCATCAGAGTGCGGTGGACTGCAATGCCTTTCTCGGTGGCATCTCGAAGAACTACGGTACCAATTATATCTTGTCGGACACCAGCGACTATGTGGTTATCGAAGCAGACGAGTTCGACCGTTCTTTCCACTGGCTTCGCCCGTGGATGAGCGTCATCACCGCTACCGACCCAGACCATCTTGATATCTATGGTACCAAGGAAGCATATCTGGAAAGCTTCCGTCACTACACAGAGCTCATTCAGCCCGGTGGGGCACTTATCATCCACACGGGACTGGAGATGAAACCTAATGTGCAACAGGGAGTGAAGACTTATACCTACAGTCGCGACGAGGGCGACTTCCATGCGGAGAACATCAAGATAGATAATGGAGAAATTACGTTCGATTTTGTTTCTCCCGTGGAAAACGTATCCAATGTGCATCTTGGCCAGCCCATTCCCATCAATATTGAGAACGGCGTGGCTGCCATGGCACTGGCTCAACTCAACGGCTGTTCTGCCGACGAGCTGCGTTTCGGAATGGAGACCTATCGCGGCGTGGATCGCAGATTCGATTTCAAGATAAAAACAGACAAGCTCGTGTTCCTCTCCGATTATGCCCATCACCCCAAGGAAATCTATCAAAGTGCAAAGAGCCTGAGAGAACTTTATAAGAATCGGAAAATCACAGCTATCTTCCAGCCCCACCTCTATACGCGCACACGCGATTTCTACAAGGAGTTTGCGGATGCGCTGAGTCAGCTCGACGAGGTGATACTCTGTGACATTTATCCTGCTCGAGAACAACCCATTCCGGGCGTTACTTCCAAGCTCATCTACGACAACTTGAAACCCGGTGTAGAAAAGAGCATGATACACAAGGAAGATGTCTTGTCACTTGTGAGCAGCAGGGACTTCGACGTACTTGTGGTACTTGGTGCAGGCGATTTGGACAATCTTGTACCTCAAATCACGCGTCTGCTTGAGGAGAAGAAGAAATAAGAATGGCAGCCGAATCGTGTGACGGAACAAGAAAAACTGAGGTAAGTACCTCGTTGACAATGTTGTGAGAACGGACTGAAGTTTAGATCAGACACTAACAAATGAAGATAAGAATCAATTGGAGAAAAACCTTCTTGGTGACGATTGACGTTCTGCTGGGCGTTTATCTCATCTTGGCTTTCGCGGCATTTGACAAGCCGGACAACGGGGACAAGCGTTGCCAGCGAGTCAGCATCAACATTGCTGACGAGAGCACCAACGGATTCCTGTCGGCCCGCGACATCAAGGAACGACTGCAAAAGAGCAAGCTTTATCCCTATGGTCAAGAACTGGCCTATATCAACACAAGGCAGATAGAAGAACAGCTCAAGAGCAGTGCCTTTGTCAAGACAGCACAATGCTATACAAACAACGAGGGAGATGTTATCATCACACTGACACAACGGTTGCCAATATTGCGAATCATGTCGGGTAGTGATGATTACTATATTGATGACAACAACAACATCATGCGCCCCAGTTCCAACTATACCAGTGACCTGATTATCGCTACGGGATATATCTCTAAATGGTATGCGCGCAACTATCTCTCGCATCTGGCAGCCGCCATCATGGATAACGAGCTGTGGAGAAGCCAGATAGTGCAAATCAATATTCTCCCGGACAGAGGAGTGGAACTCGTGCCGCGAGTGGGAGACCATATTATATATATAGGCAAACTGCCCGAGACGAAGTATATCGCCGACCGGAAAGCGTTGGTGGAAGACTTCATCGCGAGGAAGATGAACCGACTGGAGAAATTCTACAAGTACGGACTCTCCCAGGCTGGCTGGAACAAGTATTCCTATATCAATCTGGAATTTGACAACCAGATTATTTGTAAGAAACGAACGTTGAATTGATTAATAAATAACGCATGGCAGATTTTATAGTAGCAATAGAACTTGGCTCCTCCAAGATTACAGGCATTGCAGGGAGGAAGAATCCAGACGGAAGCCTCAGTGTCACAGCTGTGGCTAGCGAGGACTCTTCAACCTTCATCAACAAAGGTGTAGTCTACAATATCGACAAGACGGTACAGGCAATCACCAATATCATCAGCAAGCTGGAGAAGACGCTGAAAGCCAAGATTGCCCGAGTCTACGTTGGAGTGGGAGGACGGTCCATCCACAGTGTCATCAACACTCATGTAAAAGACTTGCCCGCCGGAACGGTGGTGACGCAGGAAATGGTGGATCAGATGATGGATGTCAACCGCGGCATGGATTATCCAGAAATGAATATTCTTGACGTGGTTACGCAGGAATATAAGGTCGATTCACAATATCAACTCGACCCGGTGGGCATTCCTTGTAGTCGACTGGAGGGCAATTTCCTGAACATCCTCTTCCGGAAAACGTTCTACCGCAATCTCACGAAGTGCTTCGAAAGTGCCGGTGTCGCCATCGCAGAATTGTTTCTGGCGCCTTTGGCCCTGGCAGACGTGGTGCTTACCGATAACGACAAACGCAGTGGCTGTATGCTCATAGACCTCGGCGCCGATACAACTACAGTGGCAGTCTATCACAAGAGTGTGTTACGTAACCTTACGGTGCTGCCTCTCGGAAGCGCTAACATCACGAAGGACATTGCTTCACTGCAGATAGATGAGCTGGAGGCAGAGAAAATGAAACTGCGCTATGCCAGTGCATCCATGGAGGACAAAGACCTCAATTCGGATGGCTCTTATCCTGCCGGCAATGATGTGAATGTGCCTATTCCAACTTTTTCTAAAATTGTGGCAGACCGCTTCTATGAAATTATCTACAATGCACTGAATGTAGTGCCGGACGGCCTCTATGAGAAATTGACCGGCGGTATTGTACTCACCGGCGGAGGCTCGAATATGAAGAATGTGGATGAGGCTGTGAAGCGCATAGCAAAGGTAAAGAAAGTGCGTATTGCCCATGATGTGCTGCTGACGGTTAATTCCACTAATCCGCTCATTACTGCCCACGATGGTCGTATGAATACTTTGCTCGGACTCCTGGCCAAAGGAGACATGAATTGTGCCGGTCCGGAGTTCTCCAATGGTCTGTTCGACAATCCTTCCGTGGTAAATTCCATGAATGGAACGGCAGCAGGCGTTAATTCTATTGGAGGCGTACAGAACGGCTCATCTGCAAATTCCGGTATATCTCATGCTCCCGGATCTGGTGTGGTTATGGATAACAGCGGCAAAGTGGGTGAAGAGACCGGACGTTCGACAGATGGACTTGAGAAAAAGAATGCTGCCCGGAAAGATGATGATAAGGAGAATGGAGCCGAGGACGAAGAGCGCGAAGCGAAGCCCACGATTCTTTCAAAGTTCAAACATTCCATGGGACGCTTCTTCAAGACCATCATTTCTGAAGAAGAGGACGAGAAATGAGAGTATCAATCTTTTAAGAGTTAAAGAATTATGCCAGAAAACAACAATCAAGATAAAAAAGAGACGGTAAGGTCTCAATTGATAGATGTCGTAGTTCCTACAAAGGAACACAGCATCATTAAAGTCATTGGCGTCGGCGGCGGCGGTGGCAATGCCGTGAATCACATGTACCGCGAGGGTATCCATGATGTGTCGTTTGTGCTGTGTAACACGGACCGCAAGGCTCTCGATGATTCTCCTGTACCTGTGCATATTCAGTTGGGCAAGGAAGGCTTGGGGGCAGGCAATAAACCTGAAAAGGCTCGCGTGGCTGCTCACGAAACCGAGGATGCCATTCGCAATATGCTCAATGACGGCACGAAGATGGCTTTCATCACTGCAGGTATGGGAGGTGGAACCGGAACCGGTGCAGCTCCTGTGATTGCTCAAATCAGTAAAGATATGGGCATCCTGACAGTTGGTATCGTCACTATTCCTTTTGCTTTCGAGGGTGTCAGAAAGATTGACCAGGCTCTTGACGGAGTAGAGGAGATGGCAAAGCATGTAGATGCTCTGCTGGTAATCAATAACGAGCGTCTGCGTGACATCTATGCCGACGTGTCGTTGCTTAATGCCTTTGCCAAGGCCGATGATACTCTCAGTGTGGCTGCAAAGAGCATCGCCGAAATTATCACCACCCACGGAATCATCAATCTTGACTTTAACGACGTGAAGACAGTGCTCAAGGACGGAGGGGTTGCCATCATGTCCACAGGTTACGGAGAGGGCGACGGTCGTGTGCGTATTGCCATTGAGGACGCACTCAATTCACCGCTGCTCAACGATAACGACGTATATAATGCCAAGAAAATCCTGCTCTCCATCAGTTTCAACAGTGATAAGGACAACCAGGGACTGATGATGGACGAGATGAACGATGTGAACAATTTCATGGCCAAACTGGGTACAGACTTCGAAATGAAGTGGGGTGTCGCAACAGATCCTTCTCTTGGCAACAAGGTGAAAGTCACTATCCTCGCTACGGGATTCGGAGTATCTGACGTGGAGCCCAAGGATGCCATGCAGCGCAGACGTGAAAATGTACGCGAGAGAGACGCAAAGGCGGAGGAATCGGAAATTGAGAAGATACAGCGCCGTGATCACTACTATGGCGGGAAGGAAGGCACGAATATGTATAAGCAGCGCCCCCACATCTTCGTTTTCGGACCCGAAGACTTGGATAACGAAGACTTGATACTTGCTGTCGAGAACTCTCCGACTTACTCGAGAACTCTCCAGACCTTAAATAAAATTCAAAGCCAGACGAAGGGCAATGCCGTTGCCGCTCAGGATACAGATAAGGCGGACAACAACGGAGGTGTAATTTCCTTTGTCTGACTCAGCAAACAAATTAACGTCGTCGGATAGATTATCAGATAATAAATCAGATTAAAAAATAGATATATCATGGATTTGTTTTCTCAGGTGAGCAGCGATATCCGTACTGCCATGAAAGCGCACGATAAGGTGCGCGTTGAAACCTTGCGCAATATCAAGAAGGTGTTTATCGAGGCCAAGACGGCTCCGGGTGCCAATGATACGCTGGAGGATACTGCCGCTCTTAAAATTCTGCAGAAGCTTGTGAAACAGGGCGAGGAAAGCGCCGATACCTATCAAAAAGCCGGTCGGCAGGATCTCGCCGACGAGGAGTTGGCACAGGTGGCTGTCATTAAAGAGTATCTCCCCAAGCCCCTTTCCAAGGAAGAAATAGAAGCTCAGGTTCGGGATATTATTGCTCAGACTGGAGTTACCGATATGAAAGGAATGGGAAAAGTGATGGGAATCGCTTCCAAGCAGATGGCTGGAAAAGCCGATGGTAAGGTGATTTCGGAAATCGTTAGAAAGTTGCTGGCATAAGAAATGCTTTGCAATTAGTTTTTGCACGGAATAGATATAAACAAGTCAGCCCGGATGTTCTTCCGAAATAGGAAGAATGTCCGGGCTGACTTGTTTTAATCGAAAAGCGACTGGAGAACGCTCAAAGACCGAAGCTCCGGGAAATTGGGAATGTGCAAGCGGTAGTAGTAAAGAATGATGCTGACGCATCGGTTCCGTTCCTCACGTGTCATTTTGAAGAGGTGCATGTTCTCATAGTTCATGCGCATGAGAATTTTTATTTTGTCTGCCTCGGCAGGTTCCAGTGCGTCGGGATGAGAAGGCCTGATATTCGTGAATGAGCCACTGCGCAGGTCAAACCATTCATCATCCGACTCCTTGTGCAGGTTTGGATAGAAGCCAATGAAGAGAGAAAGATGCATCATGAAAGTGAGATGAAAGTTGGCAAAATGGCTTGTTGCGTTGTCCAACCAGTTGAGGCTCTGTTCCACATAATCGTAAAGCAGCGGGTTTCGTTGTTCGTCGCGAGTGGCGTAAGTGAGAAATTCGGCGAGGAAGAGAGCCAGAGGCAGTTTCAGCATATCCGTCTGAATGGAAACGTAAGGTAAGGCGAGGCGAACGTCCTTGAATCTTGCTAATGTTGCGGTAGGCTTCTGTTCGACGTCTACATCCAAGATGGAAAGTGGCTGAAAGAATTGTTTCTTTACAGCGCCTCGTCCAGAACGACTTACCCGGCACAGTACAGACAGTCGACCTGCTTCGCGAGTAAGCAGGTCAACGATAAGTTTGTTACCCGGGAGTTGGGTGGTGCGCAGCACCAAAGCATTCGTCTTTATTTCCATATTTTCCACAAAAATACTAAAAATCAATGTTTCTGAAGAAAAATGTCAATGAAAAATTTGGTGGGCAAAAGAAAAAGCTGTAATTTTGCAGCCACAAATGCGTGATGGTCCCTTCGTCTATCGGTTAGGACGAGAGATTTTCATTCTCTAAAGAGCAGTTCGATTCTGCTAGGGACTACAAAGAAAAATAAAAAGAAATAGAAAGATGGCAAATCACAAATCATCACTGAAAAGAATTCGTCAGACGAAGGTTAGAACTTTGCACAATAAATATTATGCAAAGACCATGCGTAACGCAGTTCGTAAGTTGCGCTCCATAACTGACAAGGATGAGGCTTCCAAGCTTTATCCTTCTGTGCAGAAGATGCTCGACAAGTTGGCTAAGGACAACATTATTCACAGCAATAAGGCTTCCAACTTGAAGTCAAGCCTGTCTAAGCACGTTAGTAGTCTGGCATAAGACGAACGTATAAAACTGATAATATAATTAAAGCCGCACCTTTTGAAGGTACGGCTTTTTTTTGTTTTAGTATTGAGAGTCCCTGTACAAAAGCATCTGTTCAGGGATTTACTTATATGCCTCAAGAGCCAAATTTCTTTTGCTTTTTTCGATGAAAAATCAAAATGTTGTAAAGCCTTGAAGGGAGTATAAATTAATGTCCATTTTCTTCGTTTTTGTCATTAAATTTTCGTAATTTTGCATAGTTAATTCCAGTAAGACAATGACAGACAATCAGAACGAGAAAAGTACATATTCTGCCTCAAACATTCAAGTGCTTGAGGGCTTGGAGGCTGTGCGTAAACGGCCTGCCATGTACATCGGCGATATCAGTGAAAAGGGATTGCATCATCTTATCAACGAGACCGTGGATAACTCTATCGACGAGGCCATGGCTGGATATTGCCACAATATTGAGGTGACTATTTACCCCGACAATTCCGTTAGCGTGGAAGATGACGGACGTGGAATCCCCGTGGATGAGCATGCCAAGCTCCACAAGAGCGCTCTTGAGGTTGTGATGACGGTGCTTCACGCCGGTGGTAAGTTCGACAAAGGCTCTTACAAGGTGTCTGGCGGACTTCACGGAGTGGGCGTGAGCTGCGTTAATGCTCTTTCCTCACACATGACCTCGCAGGTGTATCGCGATGGTAAGATTTATCAGCAGGAATATGAGAAGGGCAAGCCCCTTTATCCCGTGAAGGTTGTGGGTGAGACCGACAAGCGAGGCACTCGCCAACAGTTCTGGCCAGACCCTACCATCTTCACCACTACTACATTCCAGTGGGACATTGTTGCTCGTCGTATGCGTGAGCTGGCCTATCTGAATGCCGGCATTAAAATCGTGCTGACGGACCTCCGTCCCGACCCGGAAACTGGAAAGACGCGTCAGGAAGTGTTCCATGCCAAGGATGGATTGAAAGAATTTGTGCGCTACATTGACCGTCATCGTACGCATCTCTTCGATGATGTCATCTATCTCAAGACTGAGAAGCAGGGTGTGCCCATCGAAGTGGCCATGATGTACAACACTGACTATTCGGAGAACATTCACTCATACGTTAATAATATCAATACCATCGAGGGCGGAACTCACCTTACGGGATTCCGTATGGCCTTGACGCGTGTGCTCAAGACTTATGCCGACAACGACCCCCAGATTTCCAAGCAGATAGAAAAAGCCAAGATTGAGATTGCTGGTGAAGACTTCCGAGAAGGACTTACCGCCGTTATCTCCGTTAAGGTTGCCGAGCCCCAGTTTGAGGGACAGACCAAGACCAAACTTGGCAATAGTGAGGTGACAGGTGCGGTACAGCAGGCTGTCGGTGAGGCTCTGACCAACTATCTGGAGGAACATCCTTCTGAGGCTAAGAAAATCTGTGAGAAGGTGGTGCTTGCCGCTACAGCGCGAATCGCTGCTCGTAAGGCTCGCGAGAGCGTTCAGCGCAAGAACGTGATGAGCGGAGGCGGTCTGCCTGGTAAGCTGGCCGACTGTTCTAACAAAGATCCCAAGGAATGTGAGATTTTCCTTGTCGAGGGTGACTCCGCAGGCGGCTCCGCCAAGCAGGGCCGCGACCGTTATACACAGGCCATTCTGCCTTTGCGTGGTAAGATTCTGAACGTGGAGAAGGTACAGTGGCATCGCGTTTTCGAAGCCGAATCGGTGATGAACATCATACAGAGTATCGGCGTCCGCTTCGGCGTGGACGGCGAAGACGACCGTGAAGCCAACATTGATAAGCTTCGCTACGACAAGATTATCATCATGACCGATGCCGATGTCGATGGTTCTCACATCGACACCCTTATCATGACTCTTTTCTATCGGTTCATGCCGAAGGTCATAGAGGACGGACATCTATATATTGCCACGCCGCCACTTTATAAGTGCTCCTATAAAAACAAGGTGAGCGAATATTGCTACACCGAACAGCAGCGACAGGCTTTCCTCGACAAGTACGGCAACGGCGTAGAGGATGGCAAGAGCATCCACACCCAGCGTTACAAAGGTTTGGGAGAAATGAATCCTGAACAACTTTGGGAAACCACTATGGATCCGAAGAGACGTCTGCTCAAGCAGGTGACGATAGAAAATGCTGCCGAAGCCGACGAAATCTTCTCCATGCTCATGGGCGACGACGTGGAGCCCCGTCGCGAGTTCATTGAGCAGAATGCCACCTACGCCAATATCGATGCTTAGTCATCAATGAGGCGCGGTCAAGATACTGATATTACGTAATTACTATCGATATTATAGCATGGGCTTCTCCTTAGCGGGGAAGTGCCATGCTTTTTTGTTTCAAGCGGAACTTTCATTGATATTTGCAAGGTCGATTCGTTTATCTATTTCTACGAACTTGGTTCGTTTAAAAACAAAACCAATATGAAGAGAATCTTCACTTTATTATGTCTGACCTTACTGAGCTTCCCGGAACTGTTTGCTCAGTCGTTACCATATACACTTTGGTACAACCGTCCAGCTACCATTTTCGAGGAGGCACTTCCGATTGGTAATGGTAAACTGGGAGCCACCGTCTATGGTCAGCCCGACGACAATACCGTCTATCTCAACGACATTACTTTCTGGAGTGGCCGTCCGGTGGATTTGGAGCAGGGAAAGGGTGCTGCGGCTTGGATACCTCGTATCCGGGAAGCGCTATTTCAGGAGAATTATCGGCTGGCTGACTCACTTCAGCTCCATGTACAGGGGTATAACTCTCAATATTACCAGCCGCTTTCTGTTCTTCATATCGTGGACTGCAATACGGGAACTGTCACCGGTTACCGCCGTTCGCTGAGTCTTGACAGTGCTGTATGCCGTGACAGTTACGAACGCGGAGGCGTACGCTTCAACCGCACTTATTTTGTTTCCCATCCCGATAAGATGATAGCTGTCCGTCTGGAGGCTTCCCGGCCTGGAGCGCTCAATTGCGAGTTGCGTTTCGATACATTGGTTAATAGTAACGTTCGTGTGTCTGACCGACAAATCACGATGTTAGGCCATGCTATGGGAGACCCGCGTGAAACTATTCATTTTTGTACCGTGTTGAGAGTGAAGAATGCTGGAGGTGACGTCGTTGCCACCGACAGCAGTCTTGTTCTTCGCAACGCTACCAGTGCAGTGGTCTATGTGGTCAATGAGACAAGTTTCAACGGAGCTCGCCAACATCCTGTTCGTGAAGGTGCTCCCTTCGTGGAGAATGCCATGAATGATGCCTGGCATTTGGTGAATTTCAATTACCAGCAGTTGCTCGACCGCCATCTTGCCGACTATCGGAAAATATTCAGTAGAGTGAGCTTTCAGTTGGGAAGAGCACAGTTTAACAGCGAAATATCCACCGACTCACTTCTTCAGACCTACGGCTCCACGCCCTCTCTCGATCGTTATTTAGAGACGCTCTATTTCCAAATGGGTCGTTATCTGCTTATTTCATCCTCGCGTACGACGGCTGTACCTGCCAATCTTCAGGGACTTTGGAATATTCATAAGTTTGCCCCCTGGCGTGGCAACTACACCATCAACATTAATCTTGAGGAAAATTACTGGCCTTGCGATGTGGCTAACATGCCTGAAATGTTTCAGCCTCTTACCACCTTTGCTGAACAGCTTGCCATTACAGGTGCCTACAATGCCCGATATTTCTATGGTATTGACCGGGGATGGAGCTGTGGTCACAACTCTGACATTTGGGCCATGAGCAATCCTGTGGGTGAGAAACGCGAAAGTCCGGAATGGAGCAACTGGAACATGGGTGGTGCCTGGCTCATGCAGAATCTTTATGACCATTATCTCTATACACAGGATAAAGATTATCTCCGTGACAAGGCTTATCCTTTGATGAAGGGAGCTTCCGACTTCATGCTGCGTTGGTTGATTGATAACCCGAAGCGTCCCGGCGAATTGATTACCGCCCCAAGCACATCTCCAGAGAATGAATACCGCACACCTGACGGCTATCACGGCACCACTTGCTACGGTGGAACGGCAGACCTTGCCATCATTCGAGAACTATTCAAGAATACCATCGAGGCTTCTGAGGTACTTGGAGTGGACAAAAACTATCGTGACACGCTGCGGCAGACGATTGCTCGTCTTCATCCCTATGTCGTGGGTCGAAACGGTGATCTCAATGAATGGTATTACGATTGGGATGACTGGGATATTCATCATCGTCACCAAAGTCATCTCATCGGACTATATCCCGGTAGTCAAATTTCTCTCTCTACCACGCCTGAACTTGCTTGCGCGGCAGCAAAGACGCTGGAACAGAAGGGGGATGTCTCTACAGGATGGAGCACCGGCTGGCGCATCAATCTCTGGGCCAGACTTCATCGAGCTGATAAGGCTTATCTTATTTATAGGAATCTTCTGTCCTATGTTACACCTAAAAATCAGCGTAGTCAGCATGGCGGAACATACCCGAATCTGCTCGATGCCCATCCGCCTTTCCAGATTGACGGCAATTTCGGCGGCACGGCTGGTGTCTGCGAGATGCTCATGCAAAGCGGAGATGGAAAGGTGGAACTCCTTCCGGCACTGCCTTCCGAATGGTCTGAAGGGTCGGTGAAGGGCCTGGTGGCACGAGGCGGCTTCACCCTCGATTTCTCATGGAAAAATGGAAAAATAGAGAAAGTTTCTGTCACCGCCAAGAAAAGCGGACGACTGAACTTGATATATAATGGTGTGGAACATCTCTTAAAACTGAAGGCGGGAAAAACAAAAGAATTAAGATGAAACCACTGTTCTTGTTGGCGATGTTATGGCTAAGCCTGTTACCTCTGCATGCTCAGGATTTTGATACTCATTGGATGGCTCCTCCTTCGGTCGACAGCCTGTCTCATTACTATTTTCGGAAGACTTATCTTTTTGACGGTCGGCCGCATTGGGCTAGTGTCACACTGAATACTTCTGGATATGTAAAGGTTTATGTCAATGCATGCAATGTCGGTACAGCTCGTTATTATCCGGTTCGAGAGATTGGTGACTCACGACCTCGACGTTTTACACTTGATGTCACTCCTTACCTGAGAAAGGATACCAATGTAGTGGCTGTGCTCTTCTCGCCTGTTAGTCCAAACAGCTATAATCGTCGAATGCTGTCCGTTTCCTTTTATGGCGAGGATGCCGACGGAAATCCGTTCTGTCATTCATCAGACAGCGACTGGCTCTGTCGCGAAGCTCCGTCGGGATGGTTGCCTTCCGGGGGAGAATGGATGGATGCCCGCCTGTATGACCCTGACTGGAACACCACTGAAACGAGTCTTGCCCAATGGACGGGAGTCGTATCGGTTTCGACGGTGCCTGATGCTCGTGTACAGCAATCAATGTCGGGCTCAGCTCGTTCCAGACACTCAGAGATTGTCAATGACAATGCAACGTTCAGTCAGGCATTATGGTCTTCTTACAGTGTCGACGGGGGCTGGCATCTTCAGTCTCAATATGGTAAACGATATTTCGACATCGTGGGTGACAGTGTCGATTATGAATTTGGCGATGGCTTCTTCGGTCAGGTGCGTCTCACCCTGCGTGAAGCCCATAGAGGTGAGGTCGTCCATTACGGCCCTCACCAATACATCTGTAGTGGTGATCTCGACGAACAGGCCTGTCCTCAATTCTCGTTAGAAACTTACAGACGCATAAGAGTCTACAGCGATGTTCGCTCTCCGCGTGACATCGTGGTAGACATTGAGGCACTGACCTTTGTCCCCTGATTGTTCGGTCGTGCTTTTATGAAATAAAAAATTAGTTACGCCTTTACAAAATAAAAACGTAAGGCGGAAAATATGGTAGGTGCCGATTAGGGCTTGCTTTCTCCTTCTACGTATTCCTCTAAGAAGAGATGCTCGCCGTCGTAGACGGCATAGCTGTATTGCCATATCCAGTCGCCGAGAATTAGCATGCGAGAACGATGCCCCAACATCAAGTCCAGCTGGATGTGTCGGTGTCCATAGATAAAGTAGTCGATGTTGGGATGATTCTTGATGTACTCTTTGGTCCAAAGCACGAGAAATTCCTTGTCCTCGCCCATGTAAGGCGGCTCATGTCCGTCGGCTCGTTTCAGACGGCTGTGCTTTGCCCAGTTCAGACCCAGCTGCATACCCCACCAGGGATGCATGAAATTGAGCATCTTTTGGCATAACCGATTGTGGAACAGACGCCGGAGCAGTTTGTATTTGTTGTCAGGGTCACCCAGCCCGTCTCCATGAGCCAGATAAAACTCATGGCCATAGATTTCAGTAGTGAAGGGCTTGCGATGCACAATCATGCCGCATTCCTCCTCCAGATAGCCGTAGGTCCATATATCGTGGTTACCAGTGAAGAAGTGGACCTCTACTCCCATGTCCGTCAGCTCTGAGATTTTGCCGAGGAAACGGGTATAGCCTTTGGGCACGACATATTTGTATTCGTCCCAAAAGTCAAACATGTCGCCCATCAGATACACGGCTGCAGCCTTGTTCTTGATGCTGTCGAGAAAACGTACCAACCTTCGCTCTTGCGTTCGCTGGTGAGGAATGGCAAGTGAGCCGAGGTGGGCATCGCTCAGAAAATACACGTTCTTCATAAGTCTTTTGTTATTAAGGAACCGGGCTTCAGTCCAGTCCTAGTTCCACACGAGCCTCTTCCGTCATCATGCTCTGGTCCCAGGCAGGCTCGAAGACGAGATTGACGTTGGATGATTTGACGCCTTCCACGCTGTCTATTTTCGTGCGCACGTCCTCCAGTATGAAGTCGGCGGCGGGACATGAGGGTGCCGTGAAAGTCATGTCGACATCCACCGTGGCATCGTCTTTCACGTCAATCTTGTAAATCATTCCCAGGTCCCAGATGTTTACGGGGATTTCCGGGTCATATACGGTCTTGAGTACATCTACGATGCGCTCTTCTATACGTGTCTTTTCCTCTTGAGTCATATTATTTCCTTTACTTTTCTTGTTAAATCGGGCATCCGGAGTATACCGCGCCCCGGATTGCAGGCGGTCTTGGCTTTTAAATCGATGCTTCTACGAGTCGTCCGACCGCATGAATTCTATCGGCGAATTTACAATATTAATTTCAGATGGGCAAAAATTGGGGCATCTATTTGACCTCGTCGTCCATTTTTACTCGTTTCCATACGATGCCTTATGGTTTTTTACATTTTATTTCTTGTAAGAAAAAGATTGAATCCTTAACTTTGCAGAATGAAATTAATCCAGCTAATATGTTTTTTGATTTTGGCATAAAAGACATCATCGACATCTTTTGTGTGGCCTTGATGCTCTATTATATCTACCGGCTGATGAAGGAGAGTCGTTCACTCAACATCTTCATTGGAATCATGGTGTTCATCCTGGTGTGGCTCTTCGTTAGTCAGGTGCTGGAGATGCGGCTGTTAGGCTCTATTCTCGACAAGTTAGTCAGTGTAGGAGTGATTGGTCTCATCGTGCTTTTCCAGGGTGAACTTCGAAAGTTCCTTTATCAGCTTGGTGCCCACCAGCGGGTGAAGAGTATGCTCCGTTTCTTCTCTTCCCGCAAGGGAGACAAGTCTGAGGAGGACAAGGAAACCATCTTGCCCATCGTGTGGGCCTGTATGGATATGTCCAAGGGTAAGGTGGGTGCGCTCATCGTCATCGAACGTGCTATTCCCCTGGAAGACATTGTCAATACCGGAGAGATAATCGACGCCAAAATCAATAAGCTGCTCATAGAAAACATTTTCTTCAAAAATTCGCCACTCCACGACGGCGCCATGATTATTTCCAAGAAACGCATCAAGGCAGCGGGCTGCATCCTTCCCGTGTCGCACAATATGGACATTCCCAAGGAACTGGGTCTTCGTCACCGTGCTGCCATGGGTATTTCTCAGGACTCTGATGCCATTGCCGTAGTGGTGAGCGAGGAGACAGGACGCATCTCCGTTGCCATCAAGGGTGAATTCCGTCTGCGTCTTTCAGCAGAAGAACTCGAGGCTGTGCTCGCCAAGGAGTTGTCGTGACAAAGGATTACATTTGTGTTGCCATCGTGTGAAGAAATTCGTTTTCTCCATTACGCAAACGATTACACAAATTAGCCGAATAATTCATTGGTCAACTCGCTGAGATTGATTAACTTTGCAAATAGTTCATACTAACAACATTGAATAACATCATATTATGGGTTTATTAGAACAAATTGTAGCGCGTGCTAAAGCCGACAAGCAGCGCATCGTTCTTCCCGAAGCCGAGGAAGAACGCACTCTGAAAGCTGCCGACAAAGTTCTGGCCAACAATCTTGCTGACCTTATCCTTATCGGTAACCCCGAGAACATCAAGAAAGAAGCTGCCCAGTGGGGACTCAACAACATCGACAAGGCTACCATCATCGATCCGCTTCACTGCGAGAAGAGCGAGGAATATGCTGCCTTGCTCGCTGAGTTGCGCAAGAAGAAGGGCATGACCATTGAGCAAGCTCGCGAACTTGTGACAAAGAACAATCTTTATTTGGGTTGCATGATTATCAAGACAGGCGATGCCGACGGACAAATCAGCGGTGCTCTCAGCACTACCGGCGATACACTGCGTCCTGCCCTGCAAATCATAAAATGTGCTCCTGGCGTACATACCGTGAGCGGTGCCATGATTCTCGTTACTCATGAGCATCAGTTCGGTAAGGATGGTGTCATCGTGATGGGCGATGTTGCCGTAACCCCGCAGCCCACTGCCGAACAGTTGGCTGAAATTGCTTACTGTACTGCACAGACTGCCCGCGTGCTCTGCGGCGTACCAGAGCCTCGCGTAGCCATGCTGAGCTATTCCACCAAGGGCTCTGCCAAGGATGCCATCGACAAGACCACCGGTAAGAGTGTTTATGTCATTGACAAGGTGGTGGATGCCACACGCATCGCTCATGAGCAGTATCCCGACCTCTTGGTTGACGGTGAGTTGCAGGCAGATGCTGCTCTCGTACCCGAGGTGGCTGCCAAGAAGGCTCCCGGTTCTTCTATTGCCGGTCACGCCAACGTGCTCGTAGTGCCTAACCTTGAAGTTGGAAACATCGGCTATAAACTGGTACAGCGTCTCGGCGATGCACAGGCAATCGGTCCCGTGCTGCAGGGTATCGCTCGTCCTGTAAACGATTTGAGCCGTGGCTGTTCCGTTGACGACATCTATTACATGGTGGCCATTACCGCCTGCCAGGCACAGGATGCCAAGAAGGCATAACCCGAAGACACCGAATCATACGAATTTAATATATACAAAAACAGAAAAAAGATTATGAAAGTTCTGGTATTGAACTGTGGAAGTTCGTCCATCAAATACAAGTTGTACAACATGGACAACGAGAGCGTTCTGGCCCAGGGTGGCGTAGAGCGTATCGGCTTGGACGATGCCTTCATCAAAGTGAAACTCGACAATGGCGAGAAGAAAAAGATCATGGCCGACCTGCCCACTCACAAGGAGGGCGTGGCATTGGTGTTCAAAGTGTTGCTCGACCCTGAAATCGGCGCCATCAAGAGCCTCGACGAGATTGATGCTGTAGGTCACCGTATCGTGCAGGGTGGTGACCTCTTTGAGAAGAGCTGCATCGTGACACCGGAAGTGGAGAAGGGTATTGAGAGCCTTATCGACCTCGCTCCCGTTCACAACGCCGGTCACCTTCGCGGTATCCGTGCCGTGGATGCCCTTATGCCCAATGTGCCTCAGGTCACCGTGTTCGACAATGCTTTCCACAGCACCATGCCTCCCTACGCCTATCTCTATGCCGTGCCCTATGAGCTTTATGAGAAATATCACGTGCGCCGCTACGGCTTCCACGGAACTTCTCATCGCTACGTTTCACAGCGTGTATGCGAGTTCCTCGGTGTTGACATCAAGACACAGAAAATCATCACCTGCCACATTGGAAACGGCGCTTCAGTGGCTGCCGTGAAGTACGGCAAGGTCATCGACACTTCTATGGGACTTACCCCGTTGGCTGGACTGATGATGGGTTCACGTTCCGGTGACATCGACCCCAGTGCCGTGACTTACATCATGGACAAGCTGCACAAGACTCCGCAGGAGATGGCTGAATACCTCAACAAGGAATGTGGTGTGTTAGGTATCACAGGCATGTCGTCGGATATGCGTGACATCGAGCAGGCCGACAATGAGGGTAACGAGCGTGCTCACCTTGCTTTGCAGATGTACAATTACCGCATCAAGAAGTACATCGGTGCTTATGCTGCTGCCATGAACGGTGTGGATATCATTGTGTTCACTGCCGGTGTGGGCGAGAATCAGGAAGGTGTGCGCTGGGATGCCTGCCAGGGTCTCGAATACCTCGGCGTGAAGATGGACCGCCAGCGCAACCACTGCCGTAGCGTGGAGCAGGTGCTCTCCGCTGATGACTCTAAGGTGAAGGTGGTTATGATTCCTACCGACGAGGAAATCGTCATTGCCCGTGATACTGTAGAACTGGTAAAAGGTTTGAAAAAAGCGTAATGCGCTTTTTTAATTCATAATGCATAATTCATAATGCATAATCAGGCTACCGCGATGATTTGAGGTGGACGAAGTTAATGAACGTTTTAGCATAATTCATAATGCATAGTTCATAATTAGGCTACCGCATTGATTTGCGGTAATAGAATAAATAAAAAAACGCGCCAAAGCTAATTTGCTTCGGCGCGTTTTTGTCTTATTGAGCAATATAATTTTCTTTCAAATTTTTCTATTCAAAACTCATTGACAGCATACAAACAGCTACTTATCGTTATGTTATGAGATGATTAGTGTGGTCTTTCTCCGTTGTTTTTCTCTTGAATAACGATGATTCATAGCTGTTTATGTTGTCTCGTCCGAATAATAAAGTCCTTAAATCACTCCCATCAGGTGCAGGAAAATCAAAAGGATGCATGTGGGTGAGACAAACCGGATAATGAAATACCAGATTGGGAAGAGACGGGAGGAGAGGGTGCCCCAGTTGGTTATTTCGTCGAGCACAATTCGTTTAGGCACTCGCCAGCCTACGAGAATACAGGTGACAAAGGAACCGCCCACTAATAGAATGTCGGAGGTAAGGAAGTCGCAGAAGTCAAGGAAGCTCTGCCCCAGCACTTCTATGCGAACGGCACCGCAGGAGAGACTGCAGAGCACTCCGATGATGCAGCATATTACCGTTTCAATGACGGCACCCCATTTGCGTGAGATGTGGAGCTCCTCGAAGAAGACGGCTGTACCTATCTCGTGCATGGAGATGGTAGAAGTGAGGGCTGCTAGTGAGAGGAGGGCGTAGAAGAGAATGCCGATGATGTATCCCAAGGTGGGCGAGAAGGCTTGCTGGAATACGTTGGGAAGGGTGATGAAGATAAGAGAGGGGCCACTGTCCGGTTGTACACCTACGGAGAAGGCGGCAGGGAAAATCATCAGACCGGCAAGGATGGCGATAAGCGTGTCGAGTCCGGCAATCTGTCCGGCGGATTTCAGCAGGTTGGTCTGTCGACTGAAATAGCTGGCGTAGGTGCAGAGACATGCCGTACCTAAGGATAAGGAGAAAAATGCCTGACCGAGAGCATCGAGCATGACGGACTGATTGAGTTTCGAAAAATCGGGTTGAAAGAGAAAACGTATGCCGTCTCCTGCTCCGGGCAGCAGACACGAAGCCACCACAATGACGATGAGTAGCACAAAGAGCGTAGGCATCAGCATGTTACTGAAACGTTCTATGCCGCGTCGTACGCCACGGATGACAACAAGATGGGTGAGGAGAATGAAGCCGACGGTCCATACCACAGGTTGGATAGGGTCGGAGGTAAAAGTCTTGAAATACTGTTGCACATAGGTGGCGTCGCCACGTAATTGACCAAAGAGGGAGGCCATAAGATATTGCAGACACCAGCCGGCTATCACAGCATAGAAACCGAGGATAATCATGGAGGTGAAAGCACCTACCAGTCCTACGATGCCCCAGCCGCGACCACCTATTCTACTGTAGGCACGCATGGCGTTGGATGCTCCGTGACGGCCAACGACAAATTCTGCTACCATGCCGGGGATGCCTAACAGAAAGACGCAGACAAGATAGACCACGATGAAAGCAGCACCTCCGTCTTGTCCTGTCATATAAGGGAAACGCCAGATGTTTCCCAATCCTACAGCTGAACCCGCCGTAGCGAGAATCACACCGATTTTTGTTCCGAAATTACCTCGTTCCGTCATATCTTGTCCGGTTTAGAATACGTTGAACTGATGGAGAAAGATGGAGAGGATGGCCAACGGGCAGATATAGCGCACCAGAAAGAGATAGACGCCGAAAAAGCGTCCGCGAAGGGTGCCCCAGTTGGTGAACTCATCGTGCACCAGCTTCCGTGGCACTACCCATCCGATGAAGATGCAGGTGAGGAAACCTCCAATGGGGAGGAAAATCTGACCTGTCACGAAGTCGAACAAGTCGAAGAGTGGCTTGCCGCCTATCGACAGTTCATTAAGATCGCCCAAGGAGAGCGAACAGAACATACCGATGATGAAAGTGCTCACGGTGACTATCCATGCGCCTTTCTTACGGGTAATGTGAAGTTCCTCATAGAAAAAAGCCGTGCTTACTTCATGGAGTGACATCAAAGAAGTGAGGGCAGCGAGTGAAAGAAGCCCATAGAACAAAAGCGATACTATCCATCCTACAGCGGGCATGGAGGCGAAAGCCTGATTGAATACGTTGGGCAGGGTGATGAAGATGAGGGAGGGACCACTGTCAGGATTGACGCCTACAGAGAAGGCTGCGGGGAAAATCATTAGTCCGGCGAGGATGGCTATGAACGTATCGACGAGCGACACTTGTACTGCCGAATTGAAAAGATTGGTTTGTCGACTGAAGTAGCTCGCATAGGTGCAGATGCAGCCCATAGCAATACTCAGCGAATAGAAGCTCTGTCCCAAGGCACCGAGAAAGACTCCCTGATTAAGCTTTCCAAAATCGGGCTGGAACAGGAAAGCGATGCCCTTTGAAGCTCCAGGCAGCATACACGAAGCCACCACGATGATGAGCAACAGAATAAAGAGGGTAGGCATCATCACTTTGCTGGCCCGCTCAATGCCACCACGAACGCCATGAATGATAACGAAGTGGCAGAGCAGCAGCACCACAGCCAGCCAGAAGACGGGACGGACGGGTGAAGTGGAGAAAGTGGTGAAATATTCTTGCACGTAGTTGGCGTTGCCGTGAAGCTCGCCCATGACGGAAGCATAGATATACTGGAGGCACCATCCCGATACCACGGCATAATAACCGGTGATGAGGAATCCGGTGATGACACCGAGCAGTCCGACGTATTTCCAAGCTGAGCCGTGGGCCATTTTCGAATAGGCTCTGTAAGTGTTCGCCGCCCCATGTCTGCCGATGATGAACTCTGAAATCATACATGGTATACCTAAGAGAACGACGCAAAAAATGTAAATCAAGATGAAAGCTGCGCCGCCGTTCTCTCCTGCCATGTAGGGGAAACGCCAGACATTGCCCAGTCCTACAGCACCACCCGCCGTGGCTAAAATCATTCCTATCTTGCTTCCAAAATTGGCTCTGTTTTCTGACATGATAATAGTATGTTTGTTTTCGTTTGCAGCATGAGTCTGCTCCTCGCGTGCAGGAACAAAGCGATTCTGCAAATAGCATGAAACCATTGTTTAAACAGGTTATCGTTTGCAAAATTATAAAATATTATCTACTTTTGCATCAAAAAACAAAGATATTATGGCTTTCGGTTGTAAATTGTTAAGAATATACCCCATTTCTATATCCTTTATTATAATAATATGGGTGATATGTCTTATTCCTATTCCGGAGACACCGTTGAGCCACGTGAGTCTGATAGACAAGTGGACGCACGTGGCTTTATATGCACTATTATGTGTCTCGTTATGGTCAGAATATGGCTGGCGGTCGCCTGAACGGAAGTTCCGTTATGTGTTGTTTTGGTTCTTTCTTATACCACTGTTGATGGGTGGTGCTATTGAAATAGTTCAAGCCACATGTACAGGCGGGCGACGCAGCGGGGATTGGATTGATTTCGCTGCCGACGGTGTAGGTGTCTTGCTTGGTCAGATTATCGGAATTCCTCTGGCACGAGTTCTTTCCAAGAGGAATAAGGCTCGATGAGCAGGTGTGAGTTGTAGAAATGGGAATCGCCCGTCACTTCCGGACCGATAAAGTCGGGTTTTGTGAAAGGTTCGTCGGAGGATGAAAGTTCTACCTCTGCCATGACAAGTCCCTCGTTGGCGCCGTGAAATTCATCGACTTCGAAGGTGTGGTTGCCACTCTTGACGAGATAGCGATGCTTGTCGATTACGCCTCCAGAACAAAGCTTCATCAAGTGGGAAGCCTCGTCGAGCGTAATTTCCTTCTCAAACTCATAGCGCGAGAGTCCACCGTCGCGACTTCTACTCTTAATGGTGAGGTATGCCTTGTCGTCGCGAATCCTTACACGGACGGTAGCTCCTTCTGCGCGAATGTAGCCTTGCTGAATATGGGAAAAAGAAAGGGCCTGGTGCTTGAAGCTCCCGCCCTTTCTCACAAGGAATTTCCTCTCTATCTCCATTCCACTCATTGTACGATGGAGAAAGTGTAGAGCATATAGATGATAGCCATGATAATCAGGGCTGCGAAGATCCACTTCACAATTTTATCACCTTGTTTCCTTTGTTCTTCTTCACGCTTGCTGCGCTGTGATTTTCTTTTTTCGCTCATAATTCAATATTTTAAGGTTTGTTTCTTATTTCAGTCCAAGCTTCATCCCGTGGAATTATTCGCGTCAGCTTGGCAATCATGTTCTTATTTTTCGGAGTCTTCGCCTTTATTCAGCGTTGTCACTGACAGGAAACTCCATTAGGTACGCCTTGATGAACCCGTCTATCTTGCCGTCCATTACGGCATCGACATCAGAGGTCTGATAGCCCGTGCGGTGGTCTTTCACACGCCGGTCATCGAAGACATAACTGCGAATCTGGCTTCCCCATTCGATTTTCTTCTTTCCGGCCTCGATTTTTGCCTGCTCTTCCATGCGCTTCTTCATGGCACGGTCGTAGAGTTGTGACTTCAGCAATAACATAGCCTTGGCGCGGTTCTTAGGCTGGTCGCGCGTCTCGGTGTTTTCAATGAGAATTTCTTCTTCCTCACCAGTATCCGGGTCGACATATTGGTAGCGCAGGCGAACACCTGATTCCACCTTGTTTACGTTTTGTCCGCCGGCTCCGGACGAGCGGAAAGTATCCCAGCTTACGCGGGCAGGGTCGACATACACCTCGATGGTGTCGTCGACAAGGGGTGATACGAAGACACTGGCGAAACTCGTCATGCGCTTGCCCTGCGCGTTGAAAGGCGAGACTCGCACCAGACGGTGCACCCCGTTTTCGCTTTTGAGGAAACCGTAGGCATACTCGCCACCCTCAATGGTCATCGTGACGCTCTTGATGCCGGCTTCTTCGCCTTCCTGCAAGTCGGTGATGGTCACCTTATATCCATGTGCCTCGCACCAGCGTTGATACATGCGCATGAGCATAGAAGCCCAGTCCTGACTCTCTGTACCACCGGCGCCGGAGTTGATTTTCATCACGGCATCCATAGGGTCTTCCTTCTGACGGAGCATATTTTTCAGCTCCAGGTCTTCAATGGCTTCAATGGCTTTGCGGTAGTCTTCGTCGACTTCCTCTTCGGTCACCATCTCGTCCTTGTAGAAGTCGAAGGCCAACTGGAGTTCATCAGCAAGTTGCTTTACATTTTTATATCCGGTGAGCCATTTCTCAATGCCTTTCACCTTCTTCATTTGCTCCTGTGCCCGCTTTGGGTCGTCCCAGAAATCGGGTGCCTGCGTACGTAGTTGTTCCTCTTCAAATTCTACTTTCTTTTGGTCTATATTCAGATAATGATGGAGCTTGTCGACACGGTCCATCACGTCTTTTAGTTGGTCTGCTGTTATCATAAATATCGTTCTAAGTAATGTATGTCGGGGACTCTCCCCTTCGCGAATCAGCCCTCCTGTCCGTTGTCTGTCAGGCTTATTCAAGTTGTTTTTATCCGAAGAATGTTATCCGTTGGTCGGAGTATTCTCGTACATCTTGTCTATGACTTCCTTGAAGTTCTTGTATATTACCGGCCGTTTCATCTTCAGCGTGTTGGTGAGCTCGCCCGACTCCATGGAGAAGTGGTGGGGAATGAGGGTGAATCGTTTGATTTGCTCATAGCTTGCCAGTGCCTGCTGCAGAGTGTCAATGCGGTCAGCCATCATTTTTTGTACTTTACTATTGTTGCACAAATCCTCGCGCGAAGCAAAGGTGATGCCGTTATCGCGAGCCCATTCCTCGAGCATTCTAAACTCGGGCACGACAAGAGCAGAGACGAACTTTCGCTGATCAGCGATGACGGCTACCTGATCGATGAATTTGTCGACGAGCAACAAGCTTTCCACCATTTGCGGAGCAATGTATTTGCCGTTGGAGGTTTTGAAAAGGTCCTTGATGCGCTCTTTGAGGAAAAGCTCACCGTCGCGCATATAACCAGCATCACCCGTGTGGAAGAATCCGTCGGCATCGAACACCTGTGCGTTGAGTGAGTCGCGGTGATAGTATCCCGGTGTGATGGTGGGGCCTTTGAGCAGAATCTCGTCGTTGGCACCGATTTTCACCTGCAGTCCCTCGATGGGTCTTCCTACAGAACCGATGGTGTAGGTCTTTGTCAAGTCGTCGCACGAAACAGTGGCCAGACTCTCTGTCAGTCCGTATCCTACCACCATGCCGAGGCCGATAGAGTGGACGAAGTCTTCCACTTCGGGCGATACGTATGCGCCGGCTGTGGGGAAGATGTTGGGATGTTCCAGACCGAGTTGTTTGCGAATGATGGAAAGGATGGCTTTGCTCACCATTCGATATTCCAAGGCAAGTTTCAATGAGGGATGCTTGCCGCGGGAAAGACATTCCACATTATATTTATGTCCTACACTGAGGGCATGGTAGAAGAGCTTCTGTTGGAAAGACCCCATGCGGTCCACCTTGTCTTTGACAGCCTGATAGACTTTTTCCCAAAAACGAGGTACTGCTGACATACAGGTAGGATGGGTCTCGCGCATAGAATCCTGAATCTCGTGAGGATAAGTGTTGATGATGAGTTGAGCACCCTCTGCCAAGCTAAGATATGCCCAGCCACGCTCAAAGATGTGGGTAAAGGGCAAGAAACAAATTACCCGGTCTTTTTCTCCTACAGGCACGCACTTGTCATTGGCGATGAAGGCGGCGTGGTACTGTCCGTAGGTGAGCACAACTCCCTTGCTGTCTCCCGTTGTACCACTGGTGTAGAGAATGTTGCATGTGTCATCCATGTTGGCTTGCCGATAGAGGCTTTCCAATTCGGTCTGTCGTGGCATTCCCTCTCCGAGTTTGATGAAGTCCTTGAAGTATAGGGCGTTGGGGTCATGACTGCTGATGCGCACGCTGCTGTCGAAGATGATAATACGTTCTAGCGAGGGGCACAGTGGGAAGATGCGATGGGCCTTGTTGTATTGCTCCTGCTCGCCCACAAAGATGAAACGCACCTGTGCATCGTTCACCATATATTGTATCTGCTGCTCGCTGCTCGTGGCATAGAAGGGAATGGAAACGGCTCTTACACCGTAAGCACCAAAGTCGGTATAGAGGTATTGTATGCAGTTCTGCGAAAACACGGCGATGTTCTCCTGCGGGCGCACACCGAGATTGAGTAAGGCGTTGCTCACTAATTTTACGCCGTGTGAGAACTGTTTCCATGTGGCAGTCTTCCAAGTAAGACTGCCAAAATTGCGATAAGTCAGCACGGTCTTGTCGCCGTACTTCTTGGCCTGCTCGTGTATCAGAACAGACAGATGACAGGAGTTCAGCATAACATTGTTGTTTTATTTCTTGCAAAGTTAGATAATTCTTAAAGAAAACGAAAGACTTTTGCCGTTTTTTCTTAATTTTGCAGACATTATGATGGAAGACAAATATCTGCAATCGGCATGCAATCTGCTCTCCGACCTCATTGCCATTCCCTCGTTGAGTCGGAATGAAAAGGCCGCTGCTGACCGAATGGAAGAAGAGCTTGACGGTTATGGTATGGCACCGCACCGAGAGGGGAACAATGTGTGGGCTTTAGACCCAGAATGGCGCAACGACCGACCTGTGCTGCTTCTCAATGCCCATATTGATACCGTGAAGCCTGCGGCTTCCTGGCAACGCAATCCTTTCAGTCCGACATGGGAAGGTGACTGTCTCTATGGATTGGGAAGCAACGACTGCGGGGGTGGGCTGGTGACCTTGTTGCAGACGTTTCGCTATTTCATCGGGAAGCCCCATGACTATAATCTCGTGTATCTGGCATCGTGTGAGGAGGAAGTGTCGGGTCAGAACGGCATTGTGAAGGCGTTGCCTCTCTTGCCCAAAATAGACGTAGCCATTGTGGGTGAACCTACTGGCCTGCAACCTGCTGTAGCTGAGAAAGGACTGATGGTGCTTGACGTCATCGCCCACGGAAAGAGCGGACATGCCGCCCGCAACGAGGGTGTGAACGCCATCTATGAGGCACTCGACGATATGGAGTGGATTCGCGACTATAAGTTCAAGAAGGTCAGTCCGTTGCTTGGTCCCACGAAGATGACGCTCACCGTGGTGAATGCCGGTACGCAGCACAATGTCATTCCCGACCGTTGTACCATGTTGGTGGATGTCCGTACCAACGAACTCTATACCAATGAAGAGGTGTTCGACATTATCCGTCGGCATGTCAAAAGTGAGGTGCATGCCCACTCTTTCCGTCTCCATTCGTCTTCCATAGCTATGGACCATCCGCTGGTGCGCCGTTGCCTGTCCCTCGGACTCAAGCCCTATGGCTCGCCTACGTTGAGTGACCAGGCGCTGATGCCATTTCCCTCGTTCAAGTTAGGACCAGGTGAGTCGTCGCGTTCTCATACAGCCGACGAATATATCCGAAAGAGCGAGATGAAGAAGGCGTTGGAGATTTATCGTTCCCTCCTTGCTCCCGCTTCCTCAGATAACGATTGAAGAAAAAAGGATAAGCTGTTCGCTCGCATCTGTGAAAGAGGGGAATCATGGAATTCGAACGATGTTTTATCAGCATTAGCTGAAGGAAACTCTGTTGTTGCATAAACTGGACTTGAAATTTATCTGTCCAGTTCAAACAGAATCAGCCCCACTGCAGCGCTAAAAGATAATGCTGCAATGGGGCTGAATTATTGCTGTCGTTTTATAATTTTCCTATTTAATTTTCTTTCGATATTCAGATGGTGACATTCCGACGTGATCCTTAAAATATTTGCCGAGATGACTCTGGTTGGGGAAATGCATCATTTCCGTAATTTCCTTGATGGACTTGTTGCTGTTACGCAATAGCACTCGAAGCTCCATCACCACATAATATTCTATCCACTCAGCCGGTGAACGGCGGCTCACTGCCCGAATGGTCTCGCTGAGGTGTTTGGGAGAAATGCATAGAGCCGTGGCATACCATCCAACCCGGCGTTCCTGACGGAAATTGCTTTCCACGAGTTTGATGAATTGAGCAAAAATGTCTTCTGCCCTTGACTGGGGAATCTCGTCGTGAGACTGCAATTCCCAGATGACACTGCTCACTTCATAGATGAGTCCTTGCAGCAGGCTCCGTGCTACATCACGTCTGAAATGGCTGCTTGTGTCGTCAACCCTGCTTTTCAGCATGTTGAAATAGAGACATACGTTCTCCGTTTGTCGAGGTGTCAGATGAAAAACGGGATGACCAATAGAAAACATGAACAGTGAAGACAACTCCTGTACCCCGGCCACAATTTCAACAAAGAACTGGTGGGAGACAAGAAGTGCAATTCCGGAACAGTGGTCGAGCTTGTAGTGTTCTGTAACTTGATCGCGGCTGATGATGATGATGTCGCCCGGATGAACGGTACGCTTTACGGTGTCTACCGTGTATTCAGCAGTGCCTTTCAGGCAGAGTGCCATCAGCAGGCAATCCAGTCGACGTGGCTCGTCGGGCAGAGGCAAGTCTCCTACTTCATCGAACAGGACAAGGTCGTTGCCGATATAACTACCCTGACCTATCTCCTTGGCAGATTCTATGCTTATAGGTCGAAGTTCCAGTTTGTTCATCTTTGTTTGATTTTCGGGCAAAATTAATTCTTTTTGCGGAAAATCCGAAAGAATCTTCAGTTTTTATCTTACCTGTTTTTCTACCATAATGTTTTAATCCACGTATTTTTATTGTTGATTTCATACTTTTGTCGTCCTTTGCCTTGATTTGTGTTCTTTGTTTCCTCATCTGTTTCTTCTTGTTTCTTTCGATGTTGCGTTCTCGTCTTTTGGAATTTGTCTTTCTGTTTCTAAATTTTAGTTTTTTGTGTTTTATATAAGATTTTGAGTTTCATTATATGCAGGAGAGTCCTAGGGTTTATATAGGACACCCCAAGCATCATTGTGACATTGAGTGTTGCCGAAAAACATAAATATCACAAATAAAGCGTTTCCCACAATAAAAATCATTAAAAAAGAGACGATTTTCTTGCAGAGTTTTGCCGGTTGAAGTAATTTTGCAAAAAGAAGGAAAAGGGCAACTTTCCTGTTACACAAACGAAAGGGAATGAGGTAGTTGCCTTAACGACACGAGACTAGAGGTTACGGCTGTGAACAGACCGACTAAAAAAGAATACGATAAAGTCGATTTTTCGGACATTCTGAAAGAACTTGAAGAACGGACGACGAGTAGGGCTGAAACCTGTCGGTACAAGTCGTTGGTATTATAATAAGAAAAGAAAGGAAATAAAAAACATGGAATTACAGGATTTGGACAACATGGTAAGACAGCGTGAAACTACGCTTTCGTCGGCATTTCCCGCTCTCATGCGCAAAGTGTATCTATGGATGACTATGGCTTTGGCCATTACGGGCATTACGGCTTACGGAGTGGCAACTTCACCCCATATCGTGCAGATGCTCTATTCGTCATCCGCGTTGATGTGGGTGCTCATCATTGCCGAGCTGGGTTTAGTGTGGTACACTTCAGCCCGCATCAATCGTCTCTCGCTGACCACAGCCACCACCTTGTTCATTGTCTATTCAGCCTTGAACGGAGCCACGCTCTCGGTGATTTTCCTTGCCTACAGCATGACCATCATCACCAAGGTGTTTTTCATCACGGCAGGAACTTTCGCCTTTACGGCGTTCTACGGCTATGTCACCAAGACAGACCTGAGCAAGATGGGCAATATTCTCTTCATGGCACTCATCGGACTGATTATTGCTTCCGTAGTCAATATCTTCCTGCATAGCAGCATGTTCGATTTGATAATCAGCTACATCGGTGTGGCCATTTTCGTAGGCCTTACCGCATGGGACAGTCAGAAAATCAAGGAGGCGCTGGCCATGATGCCCGATGCAGGAGAGGGCGCACAGAAAATGGCTCTCATGGGTGCATTGAGCCTCTACCTTGATTTCATCAACCTGTTCCTCTATCTGTTGAGAATTTTCGGACGAAATGACAACTAACTCAATGTTTCGCATAAAATGCGATCATACGACTTTATAATGGAACTTTAGGAACATAGAATAAACATGAGGAAAGGGCGGCAGCATCTCGTGGTGCTTGCCGCCTTTTTATGTCCGGGGTTCTAAGATGGGAAATAATACTTTTACTTTTGAAAATAAAAGGCTTGGGACTTGGGTAATAGACTGATTATTGCTAAATTTGCAGTTGCCTGCCGGTCTGTATTGGCGTAAGGCTTGTTCCATGTATGGATTTTCTTTCAGTAAAATGAAGGAATGTAGTAAGGCATGGTCACAAAAATAATGGTGAGGAAACAGTAAATTATATATGAGTAAAAAGATAGTAACTTTCGGCGAAATTCTTCTCCGGCTTTCCAAGCAAGGAGGAGAACGGATGTTTCAGGGCCATTCTTTCGATGCACATTATGGCGGGTCGGAGGCCAATGTCGCCGTAAGTCTAGCTATGTTGGGTCACGACGTGGAATATGTAACTTGTATTCCCGACAATGCAATTGGTACAGCTGCGCTGATGCATCTGCGCGAAATGGGTCTTGACACTCGTCATGTCTTGAGGAATGGTAAGCGGATGGGTACCTACTATTTCGAACCGTCTGCAGCCATGCGAGGCTCCAAGGTGGTATATGATCGTGATGGTTCTTCGTTCAACACTCTTGCTTTTGGCGACATTGACTGGGCTCCGATCTTTCGAGAAGCACGTCTTTTTCACTGCTCGGGCATTACTTGCGCTACCTCAGAGGCTGCCATGCAAACGACCATGCAAGCAGTCCGAATGGCAGATGAGGCCGGCATAGAACTCACCTGCGACATCAACTACCGTGGCAATCTTTGGAAATACCCGGGCGCCGACGCTCATAAAACGCTCCATGAGCTGATGCAATACAGCCAGTTCATCTTCGGCGACCAGAACGAATGGCGTGTGGCAAGTGGTATGGACCCCATTCCGTTCACAGCCCTCGACAGCAGTTATCAATGGGACATGGAAGCATACCGTCGCTATTTCGACGAACTTCATCGTCAGTTTCCTCGTTGCCGGCGTATGCTCATGGCGCATCGAAATCAGCTTTCGTTCAATCATCATGTGCTGGCTGGTGTACTGTGGGTTGACGGTGAAATCTTCACTTCAAAATTCTATAACGTCGAACCTATCATTGATCAGATGGGAGTAGGCGATGCTTGGGTGGCAGCTTTTATGCACGCCCGTACAAAATGGCCTGACGACGATCGTCGTTGCCTGGAGTTTTCCGTGGCTGCAGCCGCTCTGAAAAATACCATTCCGGGTGACCAGAATCTCGTATCGGAAGAGGAAATACTTAGTTTAATTCATAATTCATAATTGAAAGTGTGCAGTTATTATTAATTTTCTGATAAATAAATAAGAGGGGGTGGCGTTCAGCCTGTTCTGTTTCATCGAACTTGGTTCGATGGCGCTTGTCCTCTCTCAATCTTTGGCTCCAATCCAATAAGGAGAAATAAATATATAACAACAACTAAACAGACAACTATGAAAAAATTAATGTTGATGACCCTGCTAGCGCTGTTCTGCGCACAGGCAACCATGGCCCAGCGAGCCACCGACGTGTTTAATGATTTTCGCGATGTGCGTCATGTGGAATCCACTACCATTCCTAAGGCACTTGTGCGTATAGGTGCCGGGCAAGTAAAGGACGGAAACGTGAAGGAAGTAATGCGTGGAGTAGATCGTATGCAAATTCTTGATATGGACGACTGCTCAAAACGTAATCGCAAGAAGTTCATCAGTCGCATCAATGAACTTGAGAAATATGGCTATGAGGAATACGGGCGTATGTCGGGCAACAACGACAATATGTTGATCCTTACTCGCAGTGATAAGGATAAGAACATGGTCCGCGAGATAGTGCTCCTCATGACCGACAAGGACGACTGTACGGGTATTCTTGTGGAAGGCAATATCAATCCCGAGGACATCGAGGCCATTGCCGGTTCGGTGATGGACGACTAAGTTAATTCATAATGCATAATTTATAATGCACAATTCATAATCGAATGTGTGATGCGACGGACTTTGTAGGTTTGTAAAAGCATTAATGCTTTGATAATAATAATGCGTTGCAATATAGGTGAAGCCACCCATATAGCAACGCATTTTTAATTATGAATTATGCATTATGAATTATGAATTGATGTTCGTGAGGCGAAAGAAGCGATTGCAATCGCTTCTTTCGCCTCACGAACATCGTGTACGCGCAGGATGCTGGCGCCCTTCAACAGTGATATGGTGTTGATGACAGTGGTGCCGTTGAGGCTGGTGGTGGGGTCACCGCCGATCAGCTTGAATATCATCGACTTGCGTGATACGCCAACCAATACGGGAAGGTCGAGAGCCTGCAGACGTTCCGCATGGTTCAGTATGCGATAGTTGTCCTCAAGGCTTTTGCCGAAACCGTAGCCTGGGTCAAGGATGATGTCTTTCGCACCGAGGTCGCGCAACTGCTGCACTTCATCGCTGAATGCCATCATCATATCTTCAAGGTTCGATTTGACCGACATTAATATATAGGGGACTTTCAGTTCGCCTACGAGCTGAAACATGGATTCGCTCTCATGGATGGGCGTATTCACGATACCCGTGATACCGCCTTCCGATACGTCATTGATGATGTCGGCACCCCAGTCCTCTATGCAACGGCGAGCCACAGCAGGACGGTAGGTGTCCACAGATACGGCTATGTCGGGTTGTTCGCGGCGCACAATGGAGAGTGCCCATTGCAGTCGACGGGCTTCTTCAGCTTCGTCTACTTCGTTGGCGCCCGGTCGGGTGGAGAAGGCACCTACATCGATGATGGAACCGCCCTCGTCTACAATCTGGTTGGCTCTCTCCGCAATCTCTTTCTCAGTCTGCTTGCGACTCCCTACAAAGAAGGAGTCAGGGGTGACATTCAGAATGCCCATCACCTGCGGCTCGGCAAGCGACAGCAGATGTCCCTTGATGTTTAATGTATATTCCATAGCGAGGGCAAACTTACACAATTTATTTGAAATAGCAAAAAAAGACCCTCCCTAACCCTCCCTTAGGGAGGGAAAAGTTCTTGTTGGTCCTTCCTTGAGGAAATGCAAAATTAGAGGGAAGACCTCCCTGGCCCTCCCATGAGGGAGGAAAAGCGAAACCAAAGGGGTGGGAAAAGAAACATAAAACTGAAAGGAATCCTATTGGCTTGACTTTTCGAGCGTTTTTCTTTACCATTTTTTGCAGTTTCGTTGTCCGAGCAATATTGATTCGTATTCCTGTCGATGCTGTTTCATCTTCCTATCAACGTACTTTCATCTTCCTATTGATGCTGTTTCATTCTCTGACCCATATTAATTTTCCCTCTTGACCCATGCCATTTCAAGGATTCGGTAACGTCCTGTTTGGTTACGAAATAGCGCTACTTTTGCTTCATGGTATATATCCTAAATCGACAGCCAGTATGAATGGAGATAAGAAAAAGGTTGAAAGAAAAGGCTTTTCATGATGCTCTAAATGAATGTTTATCGGGAATTCGTGAGGATTTAAATGGATATTCATCAAGGAAAAAGCCTTTCGTTTATGTTTTTTCCATTAACTTTGCATCATAATTTAAAGTGACTTATGGAAGCAAAAAAATTGTATGCTGTCTATCAGCAACATCCTGTGGTGACTACCGACAGCCGTAACTGTCCCGAGGGTTCCATCTTTCTTGCTCTGAGAGGAGCGTCGTTTGATGGCAATAAGTTTGCCAAAAGCGCATTGGAGAAGGGTTGTGCCTATGCCGTCATTGATGAGCCTGAATATGCTGTGCCCGGTGACGATCGCTATATCCTGGTTGATGACGCCTTGGTAGCCTTTAAGGAACTGGCTCGTGAACACCGTCGCACGTTCAACATTCCGGTAATTGGCATTACCGGAACCAACGGTAAAACCACCACCAAGGAACTTATCTCCGCCGCTCTGGCAGAGAAATTCAACGTGATGCACACAGAGGGCAACTTCAACAATGATGTGGGTGTCCCCAAAACGCTGTTTCGCCTGAGTCCCGAGCATGAGATTGCCGTAGTTGAGATGGGTGCCTCTCATCCCGGCGACATCCGTAAACTTGTGGAGTATGTCGAGCCTACCTGTGGTCTCATTACCAATGTGGGACGCGCTCACTTGCAGGGCTTTGGCTCTTTCGAAGGCGTGAAGCGCACCAAAGGCGAGCTCTATGATTTCCTCGCCGCACACGACGGCCTGCTCTTCCTCAACGAGAGTAATCCCGACCTGGTGGAAATGGCCGGGCAGCGGGAATTTAGCCGTATCATCAGTTACGGTCAGAGCGACGATAATGAATATAATGTACGAGGCCGTGTCCTGCGTTGCGACCCCTTCTTGCGGTTTGTGTGGTCTGCTGACGTGCTGCCGCAGGGTGTTGAGATGGAGGTGCAGACACAACTCATCGGAGCCTACAACATTGACAATATGCTGGCAGCCATTGCTGTCGGACTACATTTCGGCGTATCGCCCCAGCAAGTGTGCCATGCCCTGGAGCACTATGTACCTAGCAATAGTCGTTCGCAGCTAATGAAGACAGCTCACAATGTATTAGTTGTGGATGCCTACAATGCTAATCCGTCAAGCATGGCTGCTGCCATTGATAACTTCCGTCGGATGGATGTGGACGAGCCGAAACTTGCCATTCTCGGTGACATGCGTGAATTGGGCGATGTCAGTGCCGAGGAGCATCAGCGAGTGGTGGATACACTGGAAGCCAGCGGCATTGATGACGTGTGGCTCGTGGGTCCGGAATTCGGTCACACCACAACCCACTTCCGAAAGTTTGCTGATGTTGCCGCTGTTAAGGAAGCCATTGCTAACGAGCATCCAGAGGGACGCTGCATACTCGTGAAAGGCAGCAACGGCATCCACCTCTTTGAATTGCCCGAACTGCTGTAGTGCTCGCCCCTTGCCAGCGTTTCGACCCGCGATTTCGATTACACATTCCAGCAACGACGATGTTGTTACCCCCGTTCGGGGGTAATTCATGTTTCGTCACGTGATTTTGATTACACATCCAATTCATTTTTCGTCCCGTGATTTTGTTGGGGGCCATAAATCCGGGCACATGTCCGCTCCGCTTCCATGTACTCGGTTTCCCAAGGTATCGCCCTACGGGCGCATTTGGTGACTTTAATTGTCTGGGCTCATAACGCTCATCTAAAGCTTACCATTTTAAAGATTTACTTTCGAAGGTGGAGAATTGAAAATTATTTCTTTAGCAGTTAATTCCCATCTCCGCGTCACAGTTTTCCGCTGTCACGATAGGAATAGAAGTCGCCGTCGGTTACGATGACGTGGTCCAGAAGATAGATGCGCATGATGTCACATGCTTTCTTGATGCGGGTAGTGAGACTATCGTCCTGACGACTGGGGTGCGTGTTGTTACTCGGATGATTATGAGCTACGGCGATAACAGTGGCATTTACGAGTAGAGCTTCTTTCATGATGATGCGCACGTCGACGGCAGTTTCGCTGATGCCGCCATGACTAATGCGGACGGGCTTGATGAGGTCGAATCGCTGGTTGAGAAGTAACACCCAGAATTCCTCTACGTCGAGGTCCTGCATTCGTGGGTGCATATAGTCGTAAATATCCTGCGGACTACGCATCCCGGGACGCTTTTCCGGGGTGCTGTCCCATCGGCGTTTTCCCAGTTCGCAGGCTGCGAGAATTGTGATAGCCTTAGCCGGCCCCATACCTTTGTAACGTGTCAGGTCGGCTATGGATTGCTTTCCCAAAGTATTAAGATTGTTGTTGCAGTCGTTGAGAATGGTTTTCATCAGGTCCACGGCGCTCAGTTCCGTAGACCCGGAACCGATAAGGATGGCCAGGAGTTCGGCATCGCTGAGAGCCTGAGCGCCAAGGCGGTCGAGCTTTTCTCGTGGACGGTCATCTTCCGACCATTTGGCGATAGTGAGTTTTTCTTTCATAGGTTTAAGTTAGATATTGGGATAGCAGGGGTGTCATTCGTGAAAATCTTGTAGGACTTTCTCCGAACTTGCTTTTGCAGCGCTTCTTTTAGAAAACGGCTTAGGTTAGAGCTGTTTACGCATGTAAACTAACAATGAATTTGCAGGAATCTCCTTCTTTCTTTATTTATAGAAGTTCTTCCGGTAGGCGGCAAATTCATCTTGTCCCTTCACGCAGCGTTTCCACCATGCCGTAAGGAATCCACAGCCATATCCGATAAGTTGGGTAAAGGCTGCGCGTATGCTGAGCAGACCTATCCAGAGGCTGCTGTTTTTCATGGCCGAGTCGAAGAAAACAAGTCCTGCATAGAGAATCATAGGCAACAGTGCGAGTATTGCAAGTGCAAACAGCGGACGGGTAATGGCTGCATCGGATGAACAGAGAGCACCTGCGAACCCAGCTACGGCTATGAGTAGAAGAAGTGTAACGCCTATCGTGAACACCATTGGGAGCAGATGCACCAGCTTGAGCGACTCAGGATATTTCTTGTAGAGGTTGATGCGTGCGATGCCGGAGTTGAATACCTGCCTCCAGAACTTACGGAAGTCCGTGCGGCGCTTATGCCATACCCAGGCCTTTGGGAACAGACGGCAACTGCATCCGGCCTTGAAAATGCGAATGGAGAAGTCGATATCCTCGCCAAAACGCATCTTGCTAAATCCACCCAATCGTTGATAAACATCGCGACGGACACCCATGTTGAACGAACGCGGATAAAACTTGTCCATCTTCTTCTTGCCGCCGCGGATGCCGCCGGTGGTGAAGAAGCTCGTCATGGAATAGGAAATGGCCTTCTGAACGGGGGTGAAGGAACTGTGAGCGCGGTCGGGGCCGCCGAAGGCATCGCAAGGCTTTCGGGTCAGTTCGGCATCGACAGCTGCAAGATAGTCGTCGGGCAGCACCACGTCTGAATCCAGAATGATGACGTAGGTACCTTGAGCGCGTTCCACACCATAATTACGGCTCTGACCCGGTCCGCTGTTCTCCTTCTTGAAATAATGCAGCGTGAGTCGGTCGACATATTTATCGCAGACCGACCGACAGTCGTTTTGCGACCCGTCTTCCACTACGACAACTTCAAAGTCTGTCAAGGTCTGTCGGGTCATGCTTTCAAGCAGTTCGTCCACTTCATCGGGACGGTTGAACACGGGAATAATGAAAGAGTATTTCATAAGGTAATGGTTGTGGGGAAGCGTTTCAAGGAAAAAACAAAAAAAGGGAAGGGGCACCTCTCTTAGTGGTTCAGCCCTCTTCCCTGATGGTTTTGAGAATATATGTTTACTGTGTCACACGGCCAACGTAGCTTCCGTCGCGTGTGTCAACAGTGATAAGGTCACCTTCATTGATGAAGAGGGGCACGCGGATTTCGGCACCGGTCTCCAGTGTGGCAGGCTTGAGAGTGTTGGTGGCGGTGTTGCCCTTCACGCCGGGCTCGCTTGCCGTAACTTTGAGGTTTGTCTTGACGGGCATCTCAGCAGAGAGGATAGTGCCGTCGGAAGTGTCGGTCACGACATCTACCACATCACCTTCCTTCATGTATTCCCAACCGGTAATCTGCTCCTTGGGGATGGGAATCTGCTCGAATGTCTCTTGATTCATAAAGATGTAGCCTGAACCGTCCTGATAGAGGTACTGGTAGGGGCGATGCTCCACGCGCACGTCCTCAAGCTTGAAGCCGATCTGGAAGGTACGCTCCAGTACGCGGCCGTCGGCCACGTTCTTCAGTTTGGTGTTCATTACAGTGTTACCCTTACCGGGTTTGCGGTGCTGGAAGTCGATGCATCTCCAGATGCCGCCATCCATGCGGATGCAAGTTCCGATTTTGATTTCCTGTGAATTAATCATTGTATATATACTGTAGAATAAATTATTGTAACTTGATTAATGTGGTTGCAAAGTTACGATAAAATAATAAAAAAACGGCTTTTTCCAGCCGAAAAATCACTTAATTCTTTGTAGTTTCGAAAATTATGAGTAATTTTGCAGCCCAAACGGACGCTTTTGCCCGAATGCTATTGAAAATATAATAATTTAAAACACAATAGATAAAATGAAAAGAACATTCCAGCCTCACAATCGCCGTCGCGTCAACAAGCACGGCTTCCGCGAGAGAATGGCCACAAAGAACGGCCGTCGCGTTCTGGCTTCCCGTCGTGCACATGGTCGCAAGAAGTTGACTGTTTCCGACGAGAACCACGGCAAGTAATTTAGTCGTATCAACGTCATGCCATGCGGTCGGCTTTAGGGCCGATAGGCAAAAAGCAGCAAGGAGCATTTGTCTTCTTGCTGCTTTTTGTGTTTTATAGGGCTGGGCTTTGTTTTTTTTGGAGATTTATATTCAGTTCTCCGGCCTACCATGTTTTAGGTATTTTTTTGAGAAAACTTGCGGAATGTTTGGTTCATAATAAAACAATGAGTAAATTTGCCGCGTGAAGCGTTTAGGCCCCATCATACTCATTCTGCTGCTCCTGGTAAGTACCACAGGGATCAGCGTTCAGCTCCGCTATTGCAGTGGGGAGTTGATGAGTGTGTCGGTCAACAGCATGGAATACCGGACTGCCAAATCGCGCAATCTTCCTCCGTGCTGCACGGGTGACTCATGCCCGATGGGTCATTCCAAACACTTCCATCTTCAGGTCAGCGACTCCTATAGCATGGGACAAACCGTGCAGGCTCTTTCGCCGTTGACCGGGGCCGACTGGTTTCATGGAGGTCTGCCCGTTACTTTTTTTAATTATCTTCTTGCCCCCCAACTCACATCGGCCGGTTCGGTAGACCCGCCTGCTTATTGCGCAAGTCACTACCGAGGTCCTTTGCTCTTTGCCCATGACGGGGTGCGTGGTTCACCATTGTGTTGATGACATTTTTCATCAACATGAATTTCTATTGTCTTTCCCGAAAATTCTGTTGACGCTGTTTTATTGACGACATCGTCAAGGGGACTTGTTATCCTGCATGTCCTTGATAGACAGAATGTTTTTGGGATAAAAGAACCACTATTATGTTCAACAAAATTATAGCTTATTTTCTGCACCATCGCATCCTGTCTGCGTCGGTGCTCATAGCCGTGCTGTTGGGCGGACTTGCCACAGCTCCTTTTAACTGGCATGGGGGGATGGTGCCGCGCGACCCGGTGGCAGTGGATGCCATACCGGATATCGGCGACAACCAGCAGATTATCTCCACGGAGTGGATGGGCCGATCACCCAAAGACATTCAGGACCAGGTGACCTATCCCCTCACCACCGCCCTCATGGGCATTCCCGGTGTGAAAACCATACGATCCACTTCCATGATGGGCATGTCGTTCATTTATGTTATTTTCGAGGAAGGAGTGGAATTCTATTGGAGCCGCTCGCGTATTCTCGAGAAGCTTAACTCGCTGCCCGATGGACTTCTGCCAGAGGGCGTGCGCCCGCAGTTGGGTCCTGATGCTACTGCCTTGGGACAGATTTTCTGGTACACCCTCGAAGGCCGTGACCCCAAGACAGGGAAACCTGCAGGCGGCTGGAATCCGGAAGAACTGCGCACGCTCCAGGATTATTATGTTCGCTATCAGCTCTCCTCGGCGGAAGGTGTGAGCGAGTTGGCCAGCGTGGGCGGCTTTGTGAAGGAGTATCAGGTGGATCTCGACCCCGATGCCATGCGCTCCTATGGCCTGAACCTCGTCCAGGTGATGCAGGCCGTTAAGAATTCAAATATTGATGTAGGCGCGGGAACGATGGAAATCAACCGTGCCGAATATATCATCCGCGGACTTGGTTATGTCAAGCGCCTCGCCGATTTGGAGAACGCCGCCATAACCAGTCACGACGGGGTGCCAGTACGAGTGCGCGACGTAGCCCGTGTGTCGTTTGGTCCCGCTGACCGTCGCGGTGGCCTTGACAAGGAGGGCCAGGAAGCTGTGGGCGGTGTTGTCGTGGCACGCTACGGCAGCAATCCCATGGAGGTCATCAACAATGTGAAGGCAAAGATACGTGAGATGGATGCCGGTATGCCCGAGAAGAAACTCGCCGACGGCACCGTCTCGAAAGTCACGGTGGTGCCGTTCTACGACCGTACTCAACTCATTAAGGAGACCATCGGTACCCTCGAAAGCTCGCTCAGTCATGAAGTGCTCATCTGTATTATTGTGGTGCTTATCCTGGTGCTCAATCTCCGTGCCTCCGTGGTCATTTCTGCCATGTTGCCGTTGGCCGTTCTCTCTACTTTCATCATCATGAAACTGACCGGTGTCGAAGCCAATGTGGTAGCCCTGAGCGGTATCGCCATTGCCATCGGTGTGATGGTGGATGTCGGCGTGGTGTTTATGGAGAACGTGGTGCGCCACATAGAAGCCCTTCCCGAACATGCAGAAGACGGCGCTCCCGCCCGTGACAACCTGCAAGGCACCCAACTGGAAAAACTCATCCTCGACAGCGTCATAGAAGTTTCCTCAGCTGTGATGACGGGTATGGGCACAACGATTATCAGTTTCCTTCCCGTCTTTGCCATGCAGGCCCAGGAGGGAAAGATGTTCCATCCCTTAGCCTTCACCAAGACCTTTGCGCTGTTGTCAGCTCTGCTCTTAGGACTTGTGGTACTGCCTACACTGGCCTACTGGGTGTTCTCTCTGCGGCTGCCGCGCCGATGGGCATTGCGCCTGTTCCACCGCAAACCGGGCAAGACCTTCCGTCTGGGTCGTTTCACGATAGAATGGAACAAACTGCTCATGGCAGTCATCGTGCTTTTCGCCGCCTATGAGCTTACGGCAATGTGGCTGCCCTTGGGACCTGAAAACGGAATGTTCCTCAATCTGCTCTTCGTCCTCGGTATCATCGCACTGGTGTTGTCGTTGCTGTGGTTGCTGGTCATCCATTATGAGCGGTTGCTGCGCTGGTGTCTTGACCATCGGTTGCTCTTCATGTCTCTGCCGTTGGCATTCCTGGTCTTTGGCGCCTGGGTGTGGAAGCGCACAGGCAGCGAGTTCATGCCTACGCTCGACGAGGGCACTTTCATGCTCATGCCCACAAGTATGCCCCACAGCGGTGTGGAGGAGAATCTGCGGTTATGCCGGCAGATAGACCGGCGGTTGCTCTCCATTCCGGAAATAGAGTCAGCGGTGGGAAAATGGGGACGTGCTGAGAGTGCGCTTGACCCCGCTCCGATACAGATGTATGAGACCACCATCAATTACAAGCCGGAATATATGCTCGACGCCGACGGTCACCGTGCACGCTTCAAGACCGATTCGAAGGGAAGATTCCTGCTGCGCAGCGGAGCGTGGTTTGACCCTAAAGAGAGGTTCCGCGCCATTCCGCAAGACAGTCTTGTGCCCGACAAGCATGGCGACTACTTCCGTCAGTGGCGACCCGAGATTCGCACCGAGGATGACATCTGGGAGGAGATAACACGGGTGACGCAACTTCCCGGTATCACCGGCAGTCCGAAGCTGCAGCCCATTGCCACCCGTCAGGTGATGCTCTCCACGGGAATGAAGGCCCCGATGGGTCTGAAGGTCTATGGACCCGACCTGGAGACCATCGACCGGGTGGGACTTCAGATGGAACGCACACTCAAGGAGGTGGGCGACATCAATTCCGCTTCTGTCTACTACGACCGTGCCCAGGGAGCGCCTTACATCGAGATAGAGCCTGACCGCGAGAAGCTGGGCAGGTACGGCATTCAGATTGGCACCGTGCAACAGGTCATCGAGACCGCCATCGGCGGCATGGAAGAGGGCAACACCGTGGAAGGCAGGGAGCGCTTCCCCATCCGAGTGCGCTATGCCCGCGAACTTCGTGACGACCCTGACGCTCTGCGCCAGATTCTCGTTCCCGCCGCCGACGGCACCCAAATTCCTCTGGGTCAACTGGCATCGTTCCGCTTTGTGCCAGGAGCCACAATGATACAGAGCGAGAACACCTTCCTCGTGGGCTACATTACCTTCGACAAACAAGGCAATAAGGCGGAAGTGGACGTAGTGAATGCCGCCCGCAAGCATATCGACCAGCTTGTGGCGTCTCATAAAATAGAGTTGCCTCGTGGCGTGTCCTACAAGTTCACGGGTACCTATGAGCAGCAGGAGCATGCCGCCAAGCGACTTACCGTGGTTATCCCTGTGGCACTGATGCTCATTTTCCTTATTCTCTATATGCAGTTCAAGAGTATTACGGCTTCCATGATTCACTTCTCCGGTGTGTTTGTGGCCTTCGCGGGGGGCTTTATGCTGATGTGGCTCTATGGACAGCCTTGGTTCATGAACTTCGAGATAGCTGGCGTCAATATGCGTACTCTCTTTGGCATGGGACAAATCAATCTGAGTGTAGCCGTGTGGGTGGGATTCATCGCCCTGTTTGGAGTTGCCACCGATGACGGCGTCCTCATGGGAACCTATATTCATCAGACCTTCCAGCGTCTGAAGCCACAGACTCGGCATGACATCAAGGAGGCTGTGGTCATTGCCGGAAAGCGGCGTGTGCGTGCAGCCTGTATGACGACCGCCACCACACTCATCGCCTTGCTGCCCGTACTGAGCAGCACTGGAAAAGGCTCCGACATCATGGTGCCGATGAGCATCCCCACATTCGGAGGAATGCTCATCCAGACCATCACTATGTTTGTGGTGCCTGTGCTGCAGTGCTGGTGGAGAGAGTCGAAGATAAAGAAACATCCTCAAAAAATCGAAGAAAATGAATTACAGAAAGTTTGACCGATGGGCCTGTCCGATGGCCTATATATATTATAAGGTGTGTGCAGCAGGGTTGAACCGGCAGACCTGCCTGCTTGCAGCCGCTCTCATCGCCCTCTGCATGGCACCTTTGGGAGCAGCCGCATCGCCTGGAATGCCCGGAAAGTCCGGATTATCCGTAGCTTCCGGAACAACAGAGCCCGCGCCGACCCAGCCCGATAGCCTGAACACCTATATCCTCTCAGCAGTGAACAACAATCCCGCTCTGATGAGTCTCTATCGCAACTACGAGGCGAAAGTGGCGGGTGCCCGTGGAGCGGGCGTGCTCAATGACCCAGAACTGAGCGTGGGGTATTTTCCCGAAAAGATGATGCATGTCAACGGAAAACAGGTGGCTACCTTCTCGCTGATGCAGATGTTCCCCTGGTTCGGCACGCTGAAAGCTGATCGCCAGCAGATGGAGTATCAGGCTGAGGCAGCCTATCAGAAATTCCGTCAACAGGCCATTGATCTGGCTTTTGATCTGCAGCGTCAGTGGTATGCCATGCTTGCCCAACGTGAGAAAATACGCAGTGTGGAGGAGCAGCGCCGTTTGCTGACCGACATTCGTAAGGTGGCTGTCTATCAGTATAAGTCGGCCATGTCGGGTAAGAACGCGCGCATGAGCGACCAACTGAGATTGGAAGCCGAGGACAAACGATTGGAGGAGCAGCAGCAGAGTCTTGCTGACCAGCTACGTCTGCAACAGCAGCAGTTCAATCTTACCCTGCATCGAAAGGCCGATTCGCCGCTCATATTGCCCGATAGTTTGTTACTCCGGCAACTGCCTGTGCTAAATTGGCAACAGGTGCTCGCCGACGACCCCGGCCTGGCTCAGATTCAGGCTGAGGAGAAGGCTCTTGAAGCTCAGGAAAAACGTGCTAAGAGCCAGGGAATGCCTATGATTGGCGTGGGCGTGGAATATATGCTCAATAGTAAGGTGGACATGCCGCAGATGGCCAATATGAACGGGCAGGACATGCTGATGCCTATGTTGAAGGTGACGCTGCCCATCTATCGCCGCAAGACCAACATGGCACGTAAGAGCGCACGGCTCCTTAGGGAAGGAGCACAGTTCAGCGGACTACGGCGTGAGGACGACCTGCAGAGCCGTTACCTTGGGATAGAGCAGCAAGCTGAGGATGTTGAACGGAAGGTGAAACTCTATGATGAGGAAACACGTCTGCTCGATCGCACATTAGCGCTCATGCGAGATGAGTATGTTGCCGGAAGCACACCGCTCACAGACTTGCTTCAGACGCTTCGAGAGCAGATAGACTATGCGCTCAAGAAGGCTGAGGCCTACGCAGAATATAACACGGTGGCTGCCGAACTGGAACAGCTCGCCGCCAGGCACGATTACGCAAAACGTGCGGAGAAAGAAAATCATTAATCTATTCAAAGTTATGAAGAAACTATTGCAATATATTTCCCGCCATCGTCTTGCCACTGTGCTGGCAATAGTCCTTTTGGCGGTTGTAGTGATTGTTGTTGCGGTGAACGGAAGAAGTTCCAACGGTGATACGTCAGAGGTAAAGAAGACGATGTACACCTGCTCCATGCACCCCCAGATACGACAGGACCATCCCGGTAAGTGCCCCATCTGTGGTATGGATCTTATCCCTGTGGGCCAGAAGCACGAAGGCGGTTCCACGATGCATTCCGACCCCGACGCCGTGATGCTTAGTGAGGAAGCTCTCGCCCTGGCCAATGTGGAGACACAGGTGGTGGGCAGTGGCAGCACGAGTAAGGAAGTGAGACTCTTCGGGAAGGTGGAGCCTGATCAGCGACTCGAACAGAGTCAGGCCGCCTATGTGGAAGGCCGCATTGAACGACTGATGATCAGTGCCGTAGGCGACCATGTAAGTCGTGGACAGACCCTTGCGGTGATTTACTCTCCATCGCTCTATACTGCTGAGCAGGAACTCGTGGCGGCGCTTCATTTTCCCGACGGCAATCAGCGTGCGGCTCTTGTGGAGGCCGCCAAGGAGAAGCTCCGGTTACTGAATGTGACAACGGCTCAGATTAATGAGATTGTCCGTACGCGTAAAGCATCGCCCTATATGCCGCTGAAGGCAAACACTTCCGGCACAGTAGTAGAGAAAAATGTCAGCCCTGGTGACTATGTCAAGCAGGGACAGCCACTTCTCAAGATAGCTGATCTCTCTTCCGTCTGGGTAGTGTTCCAAGCCTACGAAAGCGACCTGCCCTTCGTACATCGCGGAGCGGAAATTCAGTTCACCAGCGAGGCTATGCCCGGTCGTACCTTCCGTGGACGTGTCAGCTTCATCGACCCGGTATTGGATGCCAAAAGTCGGACAGCGGGTGTGCGCGTAGTGATGAACAATGCTGGCGGTCTCTTCAAGCCCGAGATGATAGTCACGGGTGTGGCTGCAGCCCGTCTTTCACAGTACAGTGGTGACATTGTCGTACCGAAGAGTGCTGTACTTTGGACGGGTAAGCGTAGCGTGGTTTATGTGAAGGACGAGGACGGCGGAATGCCCGTGTTCCATCTGCGTGAAGTAACGCTCGGACCTTCGCTGCCCGACAGCTATGTCATCACCGACGGACTTGCTGAGGGCGAGGAAATTGTCACCAACGGAGCCTTTGCCATTGATGCCAGCGCACAACTTGAGGGCAAGCGGAGCATGATGAATCGTTAAATATTATCAAGGGCAGTAAACTTATGGATGCTATATCGTCTAATAAGTAAATGTGGCATCCATAGGTGCCCTATGTGAGGTAACAACAATACAGACAAAATAGATAACAAAGTAAAATCATTTAAAGATAACAAAAGATGAAAAAGACAATGTTTGCCCTTTTGGCAATGATAACCATGAGTGTTGCAGCACAAGCCAAGACCGTTAAGACAACTTTCAAAGTGTCGGGACTATGTGATTTGTGCGAGCAGCGTATAGAGAATGCTGCCAAGTCAGTGCCTGGCGTTCTTTCCGCTTCTTGGAATATGAGAACCCAAAAATTAGTTCTGGTCTATGACAATAAGAAGACTACTCCTGCCAAAGTACAGAGAGCTATCGCTGCTGTCGGCCATGATGCCGGTTCCGTAAAGGCTTCCGCCAAGGCTTACAGCAGGATACCCAGTTGTTGCAGGTACCGGGGTAATGCTACGAGAATGCATGGATCGCACTGCAGTTATATGTAACAGACAGCTTTTTTACGGATAGTCAGTTCCATTCCAAGTCATGGCAGAATCGCTGGCGTCTTTATCAGACGAAGAGTGGTCATTATTCTGCTTTGGCAAATGATGCAATAGATACCGGACTTTCGCGTAATTAAAATGATAGAAAAAGGGGAGTGAGCCGCTCAAGCTTACTCCCCTTTTTTCGTACGTTCTTCAATAAATTTTGGCTTTTTAGCGTGTTATTCCGCATATTTGCAGTAACTTTGTGCAAAATTATCAAGCGATGACCACTTCTGAATTTTTCAATAAGTTCAAAAGCAAATATCTTTGGGGCAACCTTGCAGCTATGGCTGCTGTGGTGGTACTGTTGTGTCTTGGGACGGCTTACGGCCTGGATCTCTACACCCATCATGGCGAGGCTGTGATGATTCCCAATTTGAAATACAAAAAATTTGACGATGCAAAAGCTATTCTTGAGAACGCCGGCTTGCGCATTGAGGTGAGCGATACCGGCTATGTGCGAACTCTTCCACCCGACTGTATTCTGGAGCAGACGCCCGAGGCTGGACTGAAGGTGAAACCGGGGCATATTGTTTATGTCATTATCAATGCCACCGAATCACCAACCATTACTTTGCCCGATGTTATTGACAACAGTTCACTGCGTGAGGCCATGGCAAAGCTCTCGGCAATGGGTTTCAAGTTAGGGACACCACAGTTTGTACCAGGAGAGAAGGACTGGGTTTATGGCATTCTCGTCAATGGACGTCATGTGGTCTATGGTGACAAGATATCGGTAGATGCCGTACTTACTATTCAGGTGGGCAACGGACTGCGTGATGCTTCCGATTCGGTGGACTATATTGATCCCGAACCTGAATTTGATGAAGATCTGGAAGAGGGTGGGGAGGAAGACCCTTTCCAGGAGGTGACTACGCCGCCTGAACCCGAACCCGCAGAAACGATGCCTTCTACTCCAGAAACTCCGACTAAGAGCGAACCGGTTCCTCATAACACCCCGAAAACTACCAAAGAATGAGCAACTGTCTGATGAAGATAGCAGAATAAGTGAGACTGCCACGTGACATTGGATACTAAATGGCGGGAAATTCCACCTTCATAAATTCATAGAATATACTGTTCATGACAGAATACAACGACAATATTGATTTGCTGGACGATGAGATCTTGGAAATCGACACCAACGGTGTCGACGATGAGGCAATAACCCATCCCGACGACACTGCCGGACGCTATGAACATTGGCGTGGTACGGTGGACGAGGGACAGGCACCTCAGCGAATCGACAAGTATCTCGCCGAGCATTTACAACATTCCAGTCGTAATCGGATACAGATGGCTGCTGAGGCGGGTTGTATCTGGTCCAATGGTAAGGCGGTGAAGAGCAACTACAAGGTGCGTCCGGGTGACGTGTTGACGCTTATGTTCGACCGTCCTAAGCACGATACCACCATTCATGCCGAAAATATACCCCTCAATGTAGTGTATGAGGATGACGCGTTGATGGTAGTCAATAAGCCGGCCGGCATGGTTGTTCATCCGGGAGCAGGCAACTTCTCGGGCACGCTTATCAATGCCGTAGCCTGGCATTTGCGCGACTTAAAGAGCTTCGACCCCAATGACCCGGAGGTGGGGCTTGTGCACCGTATTGACAAGGATACCAGTGGACTGCTTGTTATCGCAAAGACTGCCGAAGCTAAGACAGCTCTTGGAAAGCAGTTTTACAATAAGACGACGCATCGCTCTTACAATGCTCTTGTATGGGGTAACTTTGTAGAAGATAGCGGTACTATTGAGGGAAATATTGCGCGTGATCCGAAGGACAGGCTGCGCATGAAGGTGTTTGCACCTGGCTCAGGAATAGGAAAATCAGCTGTAACACACTACCGTGTCCTGGAGCGCTTTGGCTATACCACGCTGGTGGAATGTGTTCTTGAGACTGGACGTACTCATCAAATACGCGCTCACATGAAACATATCGGCCATCCCCTCTTCGCCGATGAGCGTTATGGCGGGACTGAGATTCTGCGTGGACAGCGCAGTTCATCGTACAAAGCTTTCATACAGAACTGCTTCAAGTTGTGCCCGCGGCAGGCACTTCACGCTCGGACGCTAGGTTTCGTGCATCCCATAACTGGAGAGCAGATGGACTTCTCTTCAGACTGGCCTGATGATTTTGCCGCACTCATTGCAAAATGGCGTCAGTTTATAGCCGGTTCCACGCGTAACACCTTTTCCGATGAAGAATAGAAAGGCATAATTTATATTAGTAAATTTCCTTTTAGGAAAGGTGAAAGCAAGATTTTATGGGATACACCATTTAATAATAAAGCAAAAGAACAGAAATTAAATAGCATTCATGGAAAAACTAAAAAGAAACATTGCCATCGTCTGCGGCGGTGACTCATCGGAGCACGACGTATCGCTGCGTTCTGCGCAGGGCCTGTATTCCTTCTTCGACAAGGAGCGTTACAATGTGTACATCGTTGACGTAAAAGGTATCGACTGGCACGTTAATTATGAAAACGGCGAGGTGGCCCGTATTGATAAGAACGATTTTTCCTTTGTCGGACGTGACGGTAAAGCTGTGGTGTTCGATTACGCATATATCACCATTCACGGTACACCCGGTGAGAACGGCATGATGCAGGGATATTTCGACCTTATCCACCTGCCTTATTCAACAAGTGGCGTGTTGGTGGAGGCCCTTACCTTCAACAAGTATGTTCTCAACAACTATCTGCGTGGTTTCGGTATCCGTGTGGCTGACAGCATTCTGTTGCGACGTGGCCAGCAGTATGACGAGAACGAAATAGAGCGCCGTCTGGGTATGCCTGTCTTTGTCAAGCCGGCTGCTGACGGTTCCAGCTTTGGTGTGTCGAAAGTGAAGAATGCAGATCAACTTGCCCCGGCTCTTCGTGTTGCTTTCATGGAGTGTGATGAAGTGATGGTGGAGGGTTGCATGGTAGGTATGGAAATTTCTCAGGGCGTCTACAAGACTGCTGACAAGTCTGTCGTATTCCCAGCCACCGAGGTTGTGACGAAAAATGAGTTCTTCGACTATGATGCGAAATACAATGGACAGGTGCAGGAAATCACCCCAGCTCGTATGTCAGAGGAGACCGCACGCCGCGTGGCAGAGGAGACGAGTAAGATTTACGATATTCTTCATGCTAATGGCATCATTCGTATTGACTATATCATTTCGAAGGACAAGGACGGAGGAGATGTCATTAATATGCTTGAAATCAACACCACTCCAGGCATGACCGCTACGAGCTTTATTCCTCAGCAGGTGCGTGCTGCCGGTCTTGACATCAAGGACGTGCTGTCAGATATCGTAGAAAATCAGTTCTGAGAATAGAACAAATTTAATGACGGGCTGTTATGGTGGAAGCTGTGCACGCTCCGTCATCTCTAATATTTTATATAAAATGCGAAAGGCTGACGCAAAATTCCCTCTTTTGTTGCAGGGAGTAGGTCGACGGATTCATCGTCGGTTGCTTTTCCTGTATGGGGGATTGTGCGCCAGCCTTTTTCTTTTTCTTTCAGCTTGCTCGTCGGACAGTTATGATTCGGGCGATGGTAAGTACAGTTATCTCACCATTGATCTGGTGGATGCCCATTCCACAGATGCACCGACGATAGATTATGCATTGACGGATCAAGGTGACACTTTGTTTTTCTCCTCTCCGATAGGTGCTACATGGGCCACTCGTCCGGATTCTATCTATCGTGCTTTGCTCTATTATTATAATAATGTGTCGCAAGAGCCTGTAGAAGCTATTGCCGTGAGTCAAGTTCCCGTTCTTCGTCCGCAAGTCGGAGCAGATAGTATCGGTGTAGACCCGTTGGGCTATGAGAGCGGATGGGTGTCTTCTACGGGTAAATGGCTAAATCTTCGCCTTACATTAAAGACGGGACAAGAAGAGGGCGTGGATGAACGTCAAGTCTTGGGCCTTACGTGCGATTCCGTGAAACAATTTTTCTCTGGTTCCACAACTTATTATCTTACGCTTCGTCATAACCAGAATGGGGTACCTGAGTATTATAGCACCTCTGTTTATGTGAGTATTCCCGTTGCTGATGTTCTTTCTATAACAGAGACCGAGTCAGGTACTAATAGTCCCGACTCGGCACACGTCGTTTTGGATATTCCCACCGATAATGGGTTGCGACGTATAAAGTTTCCTTTGTAGGAAGATGACCGGACAAATTTATCCAAGTACCTTCTTCCTTAATTTTTCGATGTCTTCTTCTTTTGTGGCCCAACTTGTCACGAATCGGCATATTGTGCGGTCCTCGTCAATTCGTTCCCAGCGTGAGAAGTTGAAGTCTGTGGACAGTCGCTCCATCTCCGCATCTGATAGAATGATGAACTGCTGGTTGGAGGGAGAGTCGATATAGAACTCGTAGCCCTTTTCTTTGAATATGGCCTTCATTTTCATGGCCATATCGATGGCATGGCGTGAAATATTAAAATAGAGGCCGTCGGTGAACAGTGTGTCAAACTGTATTCCGTTGAGTCGCCCTTTGGCCATAAGAGCACCATGTTGCTTTATGATAGTAAAGAAATGATGGTGACCGTTGTTATGAGTGAATACCACTGCTTCGCCGCACAGAGCTCCCACCTTGGTTCCGCCGATGTAGAATACGTCACAATGATGTGCCAGGAAAGGCATGTCAATGTCGTTTCCGGGTGCAGCCAGTCCGTAGCCAAGTCGAGCTCCGTCCACATATAGAGGAATCTCATATTTACGGCATACTTTGTAAAGATCGTCCAGCTCTTGTCGGTTGTAGAGAGTGCCAAATTCCGTGGGGAAGGAGATATATGCCAATCCTGGTCTGACGCAATGGTCCACATTGCTGTCGTTCAATGTGCGGTTCATGAAGTCGTCTAATGTTTTTGCATCCATTTTACCGTCGTGGCCGGGAATGGTGATGACTTTGTGCTCGCAGAACTCGATGGCGCCTGCTTCGTGCACAGCGATATGACCTGTGTCCACGCATACGGCTCCTTCGTATGGCTCGAGAATGGAGTCGATGACGGTGGCATTGGTTTGGGTGCCGCCTGTGAGGAACCATACCTGTGCTTCACTGTCTTTGCAGATTGTTTTGATTTTCTCCTTGGCCTGTGCCGACCATTTGTCGTAGCCGTAGGTTAGGCTCTGTTCATCGTTAGTTTCCGTCAGCCTTTTCAGGATCTGAGGGTGACAGCCGTTGTTGTAATCAC